>NZ_JBGMEK010000039.1:0-47370 GCF_041447265.1 Microbulbifer epialgicus | reverse complement strand
CTTGTGTTTGATGATGCGATCATTAGTATGGATCATGGGGTTTATCCTTGGTTTTGCTTTTAGATTTAGGCACCTTCATCAAAACTGGTAAACCCCTCTTTTTCAAGAGGATGTGTCAGATTTGGTCTGAACTAATCCATTTAAGAAACTTTAGCTGCTGCTATTGATTATTTTTCTGACTTGGAAAGAAAGCCGATGTCCTCCCTAATCCAGGCGTTAAACCTAAAGCACAGCAGAGATACCTTTATTGCTGCAACTATTGCCAGTGCCGCCGCCTTTACTTGCCTTGCAACAAATTTACCTCCGTGGGCAATGTTTGTCGGCTGGATTGTCTTTTTCACCAGGCCCACCTCTATATCCAACACATTAACCAGTAGTATTTGTGTCACTTTGGGAATTTTACTCGGCGTAATTGCTTCTGTAATAAACAGTGTGTTACTGCCTGTAATAGGTAAAGCTGCCTTCGTTGCGACAGTATTTATTGTAGCTTTTATCGTGGTTTCCCTCAGAGGAAAGCCAATTATCGGCAATATTGCCGCTTGGTTTCTGGGGTTAATTACCTTTTTTGCTGCACATGCCGAGACCACTTATATAGGAATAGCCTCACTGATCGCCCCTGTTCTCCTGGGAATATCCTCAGGCCATTTATGTACCTATCTACAATCCCTACCAGGAAAAAATAAAGCGGATTAATCTGCTTCCAATTCTCTTAGGCGCTGGCGAATAATTTCAACCAGCCTTCTTGCTCCTGGGCCTGTAGTCTCGCGATCGGCAAATATCAGGTACATAGACACCTGCCTTTCATTGCCACCGCGTAAGGGCAGTGGCTTTAAGGTGCCCTCTTCCAGCTCCTGTCTAATTTTCTCCTCCGGCAGCCAGGCAAAACCATAGCCACGGCAGGCCGCACCAATGGAGGTGGCCATATTGCTGACAGTCCAGCGTTGGGCCACATCTACCGTATGGGTCCGACTGGTTCTCTGTGAGCCTGTATCCCGCACCACCAGGTGGCGATGATTGCGTAAGTCTCGCAAGGTCAGCTCTCGCCCCAATTGGTGTAAAGGATGATCCGGGTGGGCAACGGGAATGATTCGTACCGGGCTGTAGAGCAGCTCACCATTGAAGCCTTTGGGAATATGTGGGCTGATAGCGAAGTCGATCTTGCCCTGCTGCAGTGCTTCAGGCCCACCGCCGATAACGGTTTCATAAACTTCAATACGGGTCTGCGGGCTTTCCTCGCCAAACTGGTCAAGGCACTCCAATAACAACCAAGTGGGAAAAAAGACCTCTATGCCGATAGCAATTTCTGACTCCCAGCCAGCAGAAGCCTTACAGGCTGCAGCCTCTAAAGATGCGGCATCCTCCAGCAGCTGCCGTGCATGGCGGTACAGCATATCGCCCGCTTTTGTCAGCACTGCTTTACGGCCACTGATAGTGAATGCGGCCACACCCAGCACAGACTCCAGTTTTTGCACCGCATAGCTTACGGAGGACTGGCTCTTATGCAGGCGTTCCGCCGCCTGGGCGTATCCTCCGCCCTCAACAACCGCTACCAAACACCGCCATTGCTCGAGCGTAATCTTCGGGTTTGAGGATGATCTGGCAAACTGATTAGTCATAAATCGGATATTTCGATAGATTTCAGTGAAATTTTCTAATTTTTAATCGAATTAACCAATGTTTCAATAGTGTTCAAGCTAATTGATTCACTAGGAACCAGTCATGACAAAGTTGCTCAATATCCAATCCAGCATGTTCCAAGCCGGAGGACAGACCTCCCAGCTGGCTGCAAAGTATATCGAGAGCTGGAAAACGAATAATCCGGATGGCGAACTAATTCAGCGTGATCTGGTGGCAGAGCCGGTGCCCCACCTGTCTCTGGAGCGCTTCCAGGCCTTCACTACCCCGGCTGAGCAGCGCACCGCAGATCAGCAAGCTATTGTTGATTTTTCGGACAAACTTATTGAAGAGATTACTTCGGCAGATGTGCTGGTACTGGGTGTACCTATGTACAATTTCACAATCCCCTCCACCCTGCACACCTACTTCGACCATATCGCCCGAGCCGGCGTCACCTTCCGCTACACAGCGAATGGTCCTGAAGGATTGCTAAAGAACAAGAAAGCAATCGTCTTTGTCGCTCGAGGTGGTTATCACGGTGACGATCATGCGCAGAGTGCCTTTCTACGTCAGTTCCTCGGCTTTGTAGGTATCACCAATGTTGAGCTTGTTTACACGGAGGGGCTTGCGACCGGTGAAGAGGCAAAAGAAAAAGCCGTCGTAGCTGCAAATAAACGCATTGCTGAGCTTGCTTAAACCTGCAATTGCTACAGCATTCATTGGAAACAAAAAAGCCAGGTCCTATTATCCGACCTGGCTTTTTCAGATATAAATTTATACAGCTTCTACAGCCTCAGTCTCATTGCGTTCAGGAGCATCAGCCTGAGATGACTCTTTATTATTAGCCTTTCTCCCAAACAGCCTCTGCACCACTACAAAGAACAAAGGAATAAAGAAGATTCCCAGCAGCGTGCCCACAACCATTCCCCCCAGTACCCCGGTTCCAATTGCGCGTTGCGCGCCGGAACCTGCACCAGTGGCTATCGCCAGTGGAAGAACTCCCAAACCAAAAGCCAAAGAAGTCATCAGGATAGGACGCAGGCGATCGCGTACTGCACGCATAGTTGCCTGCACCAGCTCCATACCATCCTCTAAGTTTTGCTTGGCAAACTCCACAATCAAAATGGCGTTCTTACTGGTCAAGCCCACAGTGGTCAACATGGCCACCTGGAAATAGATGTCCCTTTCCATACCCCGCAAGCTATTCGCCAGCACCGCGCCGAGAATACCTAAAGGCGCCATTAACAATACGGCTGTTGGTACTGTCCAGCTCTCGTAAAGTGCGGCAAGGCACAGGAAAACAATCAGTAATGACAGGGTATAAAGCAAAGGGGTTTGTGCTCCGGCGGCACGCTCCTGATAAGAAAGGCCACTCCACTCAATACCAACCCCCGACGGCAACTGAGCTACCAGCCTCTCCACTTCCTCCATGGCTTCTCCAGAGCTGACTCCCGGAGCTGCCTGGCCATTGATTTGCATGGATGGCACGCCGTTGTAGCGCTCCAGGCGAGGAGATCCGTACTCCCAGGAGAAGCTGGCAAATGAAGATAAAGGCACCATATCGCCTTTATCATTGCGCACAGACCAGAGCTGAAAGTCTTCCGGCACCATCCGGTATGGCGCATCCGCCTGCATATAAACCCGCTTCACCCGGCCGCGGTCGATAAAGTCATCGATGTACGAGCCCCCCCAAGCGGTACTTAATGCGCTGTTAATATCGGCAATAGACAAACCTAGGGCCGCAGCCTTGGCGTTGTCGATTTTCACCCGGAACTGCGGCGTATCCTCCTGGCCATTGGGTCGCACGTTGGACAGTAATTTGCTCTGTCCAGCCATCCCCAGGAACTGGTTGCGCGCAGCGGTAAGCGCTTCGTGCCCCAAGTTGCCATTATCCTTCAGGTAGAAGTTAAAGCCACCGGATGAGCCCAGCTCTGGTAGGGGCGGCGGTGCAAAGGCGAAAGCCATGGCATCTTTGATTTGCATCAGCGCACCCATTGCGCGCATGGCTACCGCTCCTGCACTTTGCGATTCCTCTTCCCGGTCGGACCAGTCTTCCATATTTACAAAGGCGATACCGGTATTCTGGCCACTGCCAGCAAAGCTAAAGCCCTGTACCGAAAATACTGACTTCACGATACCCTGCTCGTTGTCCAGAAATTGATCTTCCACTTTGCGGATAGATGCCATGGTGCGTTCCTGGGTCGCACCTACAGGTGCCTGCACCATGGAGAAGAGTACCCCTTGATCTTCATCCGGCAAAAAGGAACTGGGTAGGCGCAGAAACAGGAAGGCCATAACGGCCGAAAGGGCCACAAACAACAGCATAAAACGGCCGCTGCGTTTTAGGATGCCTTGCACTCCGCCTTGGTAACGCTGGCTGCCGCGCTCAAAGTTCCGATTGAACCAACCGGAGAAGCCTTTCTCTCCATGGCTTTCGCCTTCTGAAAGCGGCTTAAGCAACGTGGCACAAAGTGCAGGTGTCAGGATAATTGCCACTAGTACAGACAGCGTCATTGCAGCAACAATAGTGGCTGAGAACTGGCGATAAATTACACCGGTAGCGCCATCCATAAATGCCATAGGCACAAACACCGCTGACAGTACCACGCCGATACCTATCAGTGCCGCAGTAATCTGCTTCATGGATTTTTTTGTCGCTTCCTTTGGTGACAACCCCTCTTCGCGCATCACCCTCTCTACGTTCTCCACAACCACAATGGCATCATCCACTAGCAGGCCGATGGCCAATACCATGGCGAACATAGTGAGCATATTGACCGAGAACCCTAATGCCGCAAGAACTGCAAAGGTACCCAGCAACACTACCGGCACTGCAATCGTGGGAATCAAGGTCGCACGGAAATTCTGCAGGAACAGATACATCACCAGGAAGACCAGCACAATCGCCTCAATCAAAGTACTGATCACGCCTTTAATGGAGACCTCGACGAAGGGCGTGGTGTCAAAAGGAACGACTGACGTAAGCCCTCGCGGGAAGAAATGTTCCAACTCCTTGAGTTTCGCTTTAACTCCCTCAGCGGTATCTAGCGCGTTGGCACCGGTAGCCAGGTTAATGGCAATACCGGTCGCCGGTTGGCGGTTGTAGCGGGAGATAAACTCATAGTTCTCTGCCCCCAGTTCTACCCGGGCAATATCGCCAAGCCGCAGCAGGGAGCCATCATCATTGGCACGGACCACAATTTCCCGGAATTGCTCCGGGGTTTGCAGGCGTCCCTGCGAGGTAATGGAGGCATTGAGTTGCTGCCCCGGCACTGCTGGTGCACCGCCAAGACTGCCCACAGCTACTTGGGCATTCTGTGCCCGCACTGCCGTAGCGACATCGTTAGGTGTTAGGTCATAGGTGGTCAGCTTATTGGGATCGAGCCAAATACGCAGTGCGTACTTGGAACCGAACACCTGCACATTACCAACACCGGGCACCCGGCTAATCGGGTCTACAATGGCTGAATTAATATAATCGGCAATATCGTTGCGATTCATACTGCCGTCTTCAGATACAAAGCCCGCAACCATCAGGAAACCGCCACGGGACTTGCTGACGTTCACCCCTTGCAGCTGCACCTCTTGAGGTAACAGTGGCATTGCCAGCTGCACCTTGTTTTGTACCTGCACCTGCGCGGTATCCGGGTCGGTACCATTCTCAAATGTCAGAGAAATGGAAACACCGCCATTGGACTGACTGGTGGCGGACATATACAGCAGGCCATCCAGACCTTTCATATTCCGTTCCAGAATCTGCGTTACCGAGTCCTCTACCACCTTGGCAGAGGCGCCGGGGTAGTTCGCCTCAATATTGACAGAGGGTGGCGCAATATTCGGATAACGCTCCACCGCCAGCTTGCTGATGGACAAGGCACCCGCCAGCATAGTAATAATTGCCAGGACCCAGGCAAAGATGGGCCGATTGATAAAAAAGCTCGCCATAACCCCTACCCTCAGGAACCCTGCTCCGCCGTTGCTTTCTCATCGCCGGCTGTCGCAGGTGGCTGTTCATCCTCACTTTCACTGGGCTCCACTGGGGCGCCGGGGCGAATTTTTTGCAATCCAGCCACAACTACCCGGTCGCCAGGCTCCAGTCCCTCTTCCACCAGCCAGCGGTTGCCGACGGTGCGGCTTACCCGCACGGAACGCTGGGCAACAATATTCTCTTCATTGACCACCATGGCTGACGTATTGCCTTTCGGGTCCCGCGCAATACCTTGCTGAGGCACCAGAATGGCGTTATCGCGTAGGCCACTTCCCACTATTGCGCGCACGTACATGCCCGGCAGCAACATATTATCCGGGTTTGGTACTACAACCCGCAGTAAGACACTGCCGGTTGAGGGATCGACACTAGCTTCGGCAAATTCGAGTTTGCCCTGGTGTTCAAACTCACTGCCATCT
The DNA here is from genome assembly GCF_041447265.1 of Microbulbifer epialgicus. Taxonomy (NCBI): domain Bacteria; kingdom Pseudomonadati; phylum Pseudomonadota; class Gammaproteobacteria; order Cellvibrionales; family Microbulbiferaceae; genus Microbulbifer; species Microbulbifer epialgicus. Next base: position 41,346 of record NZ_JBGMEK010000039.1, on the reverse strand, counting down.
TCCAGCAATATCTTAACCGGCAGATGAGTGGCATCTGCAAGTGTGCCGGCCTGCAGAGCCCGACGCAGGCTTACCAACTCTGCGGCCGACTGGGTGACATCGACATAGATCGGGTCCAGCTGTTGCACTGTGGCCAAAGTTCCGGCCTGATTGGCCGTCACTAAAGCACCCTGGGTCACCGAAGATTTGCCGATACGTCCCGTAATCGGAGAAGTAATCTGGGCGTAATCCAGCTGGATCTCGGCCTGATGCAGCTCCGCCTTGGCCTCAGCTACATCTGCACGAGCCTCCTGCAATTCCGCCTCTGCAGCATCATTTTCCTGCTTACTAACTGCGCCATTGCTTATCAGGCCTTTGGTTCGCACCGCCTTCAATCGCGCGATATTCATGGTTGCATTGGCGCGCTGTAACTTTGCGTGAGCACTATCCACATCCGCTCGATAAATGGCATCATCCAGCTGGTAGAGCGGCTGATTTGCATCGACACGGCCACCTTCACGGAACAATTGCTGTTTTATGATGCCATTAACTTGCGGGCGAACCTCCGCCACCTTGAAAGGCGAAGTGCGTCCCGGCAACTCCCTTGTGAGGGTCACAGGCTCAGAATTCAGCGTGACAACTGTTACCTGAGGCGCCATCATCGGCGGTGTAGCGGCCTTCTCGTCGCAGGCCACAAGAATAGAGGATGCGACCAGAAGACTGATTAGCGCTTTTTTATTGAACATGGTTACCTCGATAAGGGCTGACTACCTGGGTATTGCGGCTCAGTTACGGGGAAACATATAAAAAGAGACAGGAAAGTCTAGTTTCAATTACTTGGTATTTTATGTGCACGCATGAAATTCGATCAACTGTTCATCGGCACCTGATAATCGCCTAAGATGCACTTTCACCCAGTGTTTTCAAGGGCTTGCACGAACATCTCATTTAGCTCCCGTGCGACAAAATGTCGTGAATATGCGGTCAGATGAGGCGAAAATGGTTATAAAAGAAGCTTCAGCCCCTATGACGAAAAGCAGAAAAGAGCAAACAGCGGCAACTCGCGAGCGCATCCTGGACGCCGCGATGAATGTTTTTCATGAATTAGGAGTCTCCCATGCCTCCCTTGCTGAGGTAGCTGATCTAGCCGGGGTAACTCGGGGATCTATCTATGACCACTTTCGCAGTAAAGCTGGGCTGCTTAATGCCCTGACTGAACGTATGGAGCTACCCGGTGAGAAACTCTGCGAGGCCGCTGGTGATCAACTGAAAGACGATCCGCTGGGCACTCTACGCACCCGCTGGGTTTGGCTGTTCCATGAAATTGCCTGCAATGAACAGTGGCAACGGGTCCTGGAGATTATCTTCTTGCCATGTGAAGCTGTTAGTGAGGTTTGCGAATCAACTCGCCGTATTAAACAAGGCCGCACTGAGGGACTGGAGCGTATGGCACAATTGATGAATATGGCGGTTGCCGCTGGGCAATTACCTGCAGACCTGGATATAGATCTAGCCCAGCAAATGCTACACGGCGGTCTCTTTGGAGTACTGGAGGACTGGCTGCAATCCCCGCGAATTGAGGATTTAGGTGAGTTGGGCGAACGTTATATTGACGCTCTGCTGGATATGATTCGCTTCTCTCCCGCCATGCGTCTAGAAAGTTACCAGGTCCGCACCCTCCACTGAACCTGCACACTCTCCAATAATCTGTAGAAAGAACAATGCCGGTTGGCCTATTGGGACAAGTTGCTTTATAGCATTTGTCCCAATGAAAACGTAACAGTGGCGGCTATCCCAGTTTACTCTTCGAGTCCGTCATTTGGGTACCCTTTGAATCGCGCACCGCGTAATTAAAACCGGGGTGAATACAGTGGGCACCATAATTACCGGCTTTATCTAGAGCTAAAAAACCAACCTGGAACTTCTTGTAGTCTCCAAGCTTACGTGCAATACGCTCCACCGCCTCACGGCAAGCTTCCTCTGGTGTATAGCCATGACGCATCAACTCTACAACCTGGTGGCAACCGACAGTTTTAATCATCAGTTCACCCATGCCTGTGGCAGTGGCCGCACCCACTTCATTGTCAACGTAGAGCCCGGCACCAATAATGGGGGAATCCCCTACCCGTCCATGCATCTTAAAAGCAGCTCCGCTGGTAGTGCAGGCACCTGAAAGATTGCCATCCTGATCCAAGGCTAAAATGCCGATAGTATCGTGGTTCTCGATATTGATCACCGGCTGGTAGTGGGATTCTCGCTTCCACTCACGCCAGGCTGCTTCGGCTTTAGGCGTTAGCAGGTTTTCAATTTCAAAGCCCTGCTCCACCGCAAAACGCTGCGCTCCCTCACCCACCAACATCACATGCGGGGTTTCCTCCATCACCTTGCGCGCAACCGAAATGGGGTGCTTAATACCCTGTAAAAACGCTACTGAGCCACAATTTTGCTTTTCATCCATGATGCAGGCATCCAGTGTGACCACACCATCCCGATCAGGTAAACCGCCGTAGCCCACACTGGTCACTTGTGGGTCCGCCTCCGGTACCCGCGCACCGGCCTCAACCGCATCCAAGGCTCTGCCACCCTCCGCGAGAACCTGCCAAGCTGCCTCATTTGCGGGACCACCGTGATTCCAGGTTGAAACCACAATGGGCTTGTTTCCCCTCTTCGTATGATGTCTAGCCATGGCAGTCACTGGTGGCGCAGCCAAAGCGGTAGCGGTGCCCAGGAAAGAGTACTTCAGGAATTTTCTTTTACTGATCACGATAGGTTTTCTCTGAGTCTGGGACACGCAGATACATCAGTCTGTCCGCGTACAAGAGTTGCGGTGAGACAAGAACTGTAAGTCAGCCCCACATAAATACGGCGGCCTGAACAAGCAGTTGTCCAGACCCGCTTCTCCTCTCAGGCCAATAATGGAGCATTACCGGGGCAAGGGAATAAAACCTAATGTTTTACGTACTTCTGGCTCACTCATTTGTTACCTGACACGCCCCGTTCCCTGGGGCTTTTTAGTTAAGCTAATGAATCAGCTGTCCAACCCAAGGCGTTTCAGTACTTCTGGGGGGGGACCTGCGAAGCTGGCCATTGGTCGGTTGCCCACGTAGCCAATATCCGCCATTCCCTCTTCTGTGGTATAGAAAGCCGTAGAAGCGAGAACTCTGACCTTGGCAAAGAATCGCGCACCCGCCTGGAACTCCGGTTTTGCGGTACGAGTCCACTTAATATCTTCACAGATTGCAGTTTTCTGAGAGTTATTCAGTTCAACAAAAGAACCTTCAAATCTGCGCCTGGACTCGCTATCCAGCCAGACGACCCCTCCGCGAATCGTGACAAGATCCGCTTTATTATTGGAATAAGGCGCGCTGACATACTCATTGATGTAGTGATGAGCCCCCACCGAAGACGCACTCGGGGAAATTTCATCTGCGGGAATAATAACATCGCAAAGCGCTGCCAGTACTGCCAGTTCAGTCGCATCCAGTTGCATCTCCCAAGGCACGACTGGATTGAGTAGATCCGGGTCAGTGGGCGTGCCCCTGGCTAAAGTTTGTTTCGGAGCATCCAGGTTTTTAACTGCGGGTTTTACCGCAGGCTTGTCCTCCTTTACCACAACCTTTTCAGCGACTTTCTCTGAGCAGCCAATGACGGGGACTGCAGCGGCGGTGGTAGCAATCAAACGCAGGGCATTGCGGCGGCCCAGGTTGGTTTTTTCCTCGCTCATCAGATATTCCTCCTCTTGAACTGGTCCACGATATAGTCACAGGTACGCCAAGCCAGGGCCATGATGGTCAAGGTTGGGTTCTTATCGGCGTTGGAAACAAACGGAGCGCCGTCGGTAAGGAACAGATTGGGAACCTCCCAAGACTGGCAATAAGGGTTGAGCACAGAATCTTTAGGATTGGAACCCATACGCGCGGTGCCGACCTCGTGGATAATTGCACCACCATTAATAATTGCCTTGGCACCATCAGTCTGCACAGTAGAGGTCACATTGCCTCCCATACCTTCGATAATTTCGGCAAAGGTTTTGTGCATATGGGCAGCCTGATTCAGTTCCTGATCGCTCCACTTCCAGTGGAACTTCAGGACCGGGATACCCCACTGGTCAACTTGGTCCTTATCAATTTCACAGTAGCTATCCTCATTGGGGATCATTTCCCCGCGACCGTCGAACCATACAAAGGAGCCGTAGTAGCGACGGCAGGCCTCTTTCAAGTCCTTGCCATAGGCACCTTCGGTAAAGTTACCCATACCGCCGAAGGCACCGGCGCCCGGCATACTACGGCCACCACCGAATTCAATGTGGTAACCCCGCGCAAAATCCAAGTCTCCGCGCAACTGCTCTTTGTACAGCCACCAGGGCATATACATATGCATCGCAGATGCGCCGTCTTCGTTATGGGCGGGCATATTTTCCAGGGCTGGAATCTGGCCACCCACTCCGGCGCCAACGGTATCCATCAAGTATTTACCTACGACACCACTGCCATTAGCGAGGCCATCCGGGAATAAGGTACTTTTTGAATTGAGAAGAATACGCGAAGTCTCGGCGGCACTGGCTGCAACAACAACAGCGCGGGCACCGGCAAACTTTTCCTGACGGGTATTTTTATCGATGTAAATAACCCCGTTGGCATTGCCCTTCTTATCAACGGTGACTTCGCGCACCATGGCGTCAGTAACGATATCCAGGTTGCCTGTAGCCAATGCCGGTGGCAGCAGCACTGTGGTCGATTGGAAATTCGCCTTGATGGAGCAACCGCGCCCACAGGGTGTGGCCCAGAAACAAGCCGCACGAGACTTCATTGATTCCCGTGTCACGTCCTGGGCGAGTTTGTTATTCGGGAAAAGCTTCTGCGGTATATTCTCGTGATCCAGGCGTTCACTTAGAATGGCCAAGTGTGAAGGGATTACAGGGATGCCCAGCTCGTCACAAGCCTTTTTCGCCAACAATTCATAAGCGCGGGGCTTTGGTGGTGGCAACAGCACGCCATCGGATGAATCGGGAGTATTTTCCAGACCTTCGTTGGTCCCATAAACCCCGATTAACATCTCAGTTTTATCGTAATAAGGCGCTAGTTCTGCATAGCTGATGGGCCAGTCGAAGCCGAGTCCATCCCGCGAGTAAGGCTTAAAATCATACTCACCCATACGTAAGGAGATTCGCCCCCAGTGGTTGGTGCGGCCTCCAAGCATACGCGCCCGCCACCAGTCGAATTTTTGATTTGGTTTATTTGATGCCTGAGTGTAGGGTTCACCAGGCACCTGCCAACCGCCATCCACTGTGGCATCGTAAAAGCCAAACGGCTTTTCCGGAGTGCTGCCGCCGCGCAGTGGTGCATCTTTGGGCAGGTTGAACATGGGCGTTTCCTTGACAGGGTCATAGGAACGCCCTGCCTCCAGCAACAGCACCTTTAATCCAGCGGTCGCGAGCACGTAAGCCGCCATACCGCCGCCGGCTCCAGAGCCAACAATTAGTGCGTCATAAACTTTTTTCTCGAAGTCCTCATTCGGCATCGCCTCTCTCCTACTTCAATTATTTTTGTCTTGTTCGTTAAATTTCGACTTATTTTTAACAGAAAACTGTAACCGGTTACATTCTTCGTTAAATTTTTTTTGTTTTTTAACCAGGTGTAAAACTAAAAGTTTTTAATAGTTTCTCGGGTCTTGAGACTAAGAAAAAATTCATCATCTTTCACATGCCCCCCAAGAAAATAACCTTACATCTGTAACAGAAAATTTATTTAAAATTTAGCCTGTAGGCAGTTCCAGTTGCTGCGACAAACTAAGTAACAGCTTCTGAGTGGCCTTGATCCCCCAGTCCTCATCGCCTGAGCCCTCGTACTCAATACCGATATACCCTTTGTAGCCAGCATCTCGAATAATCCGTAGCATACGAGCAAAATCGGTATTTACTTCGTTACCCTTTTCGTCGAAAGAAAAGCTTTTTGCACTGATTCCTCGCGCAAAAGGCATCAACTGTTGCACGCCCAGATAACGGTCGTATTCACCAAAATTACCAAAATCAGGCAGGCTGCCACAGTTAGGCATATCCACCTCTCGCAGCAATTGGGATAACCAGAGCCCATTGGAGGAATAGCCACCGTGATTCTCTACCACGATATCAATATCAAAATCCTGCGCAAATTCTGCGAGAGCGCGTAACCCTACCGTACAGGCCTTGCGCACTTCATCGCTACTGCCCTGCCCGCCTGCATTGACTCTGATGGAGTGACAACCCAAATACTTGGCAGCTTCAACCCACTGAAAGTGATTTTCTACTGCTTGCCGCCTTTCGTTCTTGTCAAGGTTACCTAGGTCACCTTCGGCATCTACCATAATCAGCAAGCTCGTGACACCGTGATCCGTCGCCCGAGCTTTTAAATCTGCGAGAAATTTACGATCTCTGGCTTTATCGGAAAAAAACTGGTTCACATACTCCACTGCATCAATAGCAAAGGTATTTTTTGCCTTGATAGGGAAATCCAGCACCTTCAGGGCCCCGCTGCGCAGCTGTCTGTGCAGGGACCATTGAGCCAGGGAAATTTTGAAAAAACCGCTCTTCTGGATACCAGTGATTCGCTCACTGTCACCCAACAAGGGCGATGCGAAGGCAGCTGCGGCCAAGCCGGCGCTGCCCTGCAAAAACGTTCTGCGTTTCATTGCCGCTCCCCAGTCTGAATTAACCTTCCAGACAGATTCTCCTGAGAGTTGGCCTCAAAGCTTTCTCCCTCACTCTGCCGAAGTGACCGGCGGAAACCGCTAATAGCACCGCCAAGATCCTCCCCCAGGCGACGGATCTTGCCGCTACCAAAAAACAGTACCGCCAACATAAGGACAATCAGAATTTGCCAAATGCCGATTCCCGAAATTCCCATGGCTCACAGCTCCCGGATTCTGATGTTGCGATACCAGACTTTGTCACCGTGGTCTTGCAAGGCAATAAAGCCCCTCTCGCTACGGGCAAAACCCGGGTAAGCAGAAAATTTGCTTTTGGCGAGACGCTTATCCCAATCTTCAGACCACAGTTCATAGCTGACAACCATACTATCGTTCAGCCAGTGCTCGACCCGACCGTCCTCTACACGGATACGCGTTTTGTTAAACTCACCGGCAGGCTTGACTTCATCCTCACTGGGCGCATACATATCGAATACCGACCCTGCACTATGGCTGAGCTTTTCGAGATCTGGGAAGGCACTATTGTCCAGCACTTGGTATTCCATGCCCGTCATCCAGACTGGAGCCTTGCCTCCCGCAACTCGATACATAATGCCACTGTTACCGCCCTCGGATATTTTCCACTCTAGCTCCAGCTCAAAATCAGCAAACTGGTCAGCAGTGACTATATCTCCGGCTCCACCAGAAGTAAGTACCAGATTTCCGTCAATGACCTGCCACGCCTCGCCTACATGGGAGCCATTTGTACCGGTCCAGCCCTGCAGGGTCTCGCCATCAAATAAATATCGCCATTGGTGATCGGCTTGCATATCGACTTTATCAGGCACCTGCTCACAGCCCCCTATAGAGAGGAGCAGTGCTGCAGCTGCCAGCAAAGATGTGCTAGGGCTCGTCTCAGTGAAATTTTTCATCGTTGTTATCTCCACATGAATTGTTGGTTATCTATTCAGTTCATCTCTACAAGGCGTAACAGTAGAAGTTCGATCAATCTTGACAGCGGCCGGTACTACCACGCACTACCAGTTCAAAAGGCAAAATGGTTCGGCTGGATTTCATGGGCTTACCATCAATCATTTGACGCAGTGTCTCCATGGCGTAGCGGCCCAATTCCTCTGCAGGCTGGTCAATGGTTGTGAGTGGAGGGTCGGTAAATTGAGAGAACTCAATATTATCGAAACCCGTTACCGATACATCTTCAGGTACCCGCAATCTCATCTTCTTCGCCTGATGAATGGCGCCAATGGCCATCTCATCATTCATACAAAAAATGGCAGAGGGCGCACTAGTGGCGGAAAGCAACTTTTCGGCACCCACAGCACCGGATGACATGGTGAACTCGCCATTTACTACCAGTTGGGAGTTCAACGCGAGACCGTGTCTGTGTAACTCCTCGTCAAACCCGGCCAGTCGATCCCGTACAATCGGGCTCTTTAATGGCCCAGTAATCACTCCGATGCGGCTGTGCCCCAGCTCAACCAGATGGCGAGCCATAGCCTGTGCTGCGCCACAGTTATCCAATTCAACTACTGGGTAGCGATCATCATCAACGATGCGCTCGCAGGCATTCACCATAGGGATCGACGCCGCCACCGCTGCATCTTTTTCGGCGAATGGATAACGGCTGTCTAGTTGGATCAGTCCATCAGCCTGATTTGTGAGCGCCATTCCTGCATAAAACTGCTCATGAGCTGGCTCCCCCTTGGTATCCCCTAGCAACACAGAATACCCTTGGTCTTGTGCAGCTTTTTCTATTCCCCGGATCACCTTGGAGAAAAATGGGTTGGCGATGTTTGGAACCAATACCATCACTGCAAAGGACTTGCCGGAGCTAAAATTCCTCGCCAGGAGGTTTGGCCGATAACCAGTCTCCTCCACAGCTTTGAGCACCTTCTCCCTGGTTTGCGGAGAAACCATCTGCGGATCTTTCAGGGCCCGAGATACAGTCGCGACCGAAACACCGGAGCGACGTGCTACTTCGCGAATGTTTGACATATTTTTCCGTTAATTGCTTGTAACAGACGACTGATCTTCAGGTTGGTAGGCAAACATAATCTACTGGTTACCCACAGTAGTGCTCGCACTATTATCTAAACTACCTTCCTTTTTACTAGCTGCCTGCCTACGATCCCAAAGCCAGATGAAAGCAAATATCGGCAGTAAGATTAGGGGAACAACAGCCAACGATTGAAAAGACTCCACGGAAGCAGTTACCAATACAGCATCCAACTCATCCCCGCTAAGCTTTTCGAAAGCCTCAATGCCTCCGGCCGCCTCAATCTTGGCGCTATCGAAAATCGCACCGAGTTTTGGTAGGGCAAACTGAATTGCCATGCCCCCGGCAAAACCCAGCAATCCCAAAAACAGTGCCCCACCGCGTACAAAACGCTCGGAAACGGTGGCAAGCATGGTGGGCCACATATAACAGACACCAATACCCCAGACTGTTGCCGCAAGGAATGCGGTTAATGGGGTGCGGGCCATTCCCAAGCAATAGAGTCCTACTGCAGCGAGTAAGCTACTCAGCCATAGAAGCCCGACAGTAGATAGTTTTTTAGCCAGTTTTCCAGCGAAATGACGCATAACAAACATCAACATGCTCACATACACCAGAATCAGGATACCCTTCATACCTACAACACGTGAAAGTGTGAGGTCTACCCACTGGCCAGGTGCAAGTTCCGTTGCAGCCGTAAGCCACATGCACACCCACAGCACAATAAACATCGGCTGCTTAAACACCTCCTTAAACATCTCGCCATAGCTAATGCCGGAAGAGACCCGCTCAGTTACCGGGAACTCTGTCGTAGCAACAAGCCAAGCCATCACAACAGCCGGTAGCGCCAGAACAACCAGGTTTAATTGCCAGGGGAGATCAAGAGCGGAAATTGCTAATCCAAGCAGGCCACCCACCACGATACCGGCGGGCCACCAAGCGTGTAGCACATTCAAGCGGTGAGTCTTATTTTCCGGATCGACAGCGGCAACCATCGGGTTACTGGCTGCTTCAACTGCCCCCCAACCGAGTCCGGTAAGTAGCAGGCCGGCGAGAACCAGACTCTCTACTCCCTCTCCCGGACTAACCATGGAGGCAGCGATGATCAATAGGCTGCCTAACACATAACCAATGGAGGAGAGTAATAGCATTCTCTTGATGCCAACCAAGTCCACTAAGGCACTGCCAAATAAGAGAGTGAGTGCAAAGCCTGTAAACGTGAAGCCTAGTGCTTCGCCAACCATAGCGGTGGAGTTGGCAAGGTCGATATGATCGTAAATATCAGACTGCAAATTACCGGCGATAGCGGCCCTTACAGCAAACCCAAGACCGATCATAAAAATTGAGAGATTGCCCACCAGAAAAATATTTCTATTCAGGGCTTTTGTTGGTGTACTCATCAATCTGCTCTCCGCATGAATTATTGTTATTGGTTATGGACTGGCATTATTCTCGGCTTCACGAAACTAATTATCAGGGCTAGTCCAGGCCAAGAATCCGACGATTCCTGGCGCGATCCGTTTGCCCCCCAGCAAAATCATCAAATGCCTTTTCCGCAACTGTGATCAGGTGGTCCCGAATAAAGGGTGCCCCCTCGCTCGCTCCCTGTTGCTGATCCTTAATACAACACTCCCATTCCAGAACCGCCCAGCGGTCAAAGCCGTACTGAGTTAAGCGGCTAAAGATGCCTCGGAAGTCCACCTGGCCATCACCAAGGGAGCGGAAACGTCCGGGACGATCAATCCAGGAGGCATAGCCACCATACACGCCCGCCCGGCCGTTAGGGTGAAACTCTGCATCCTTTACATGAAACGCTTTGATGCGCTCATGGTAAATATCAATAAATGCTAGGTAGTCCATCCTCTGCAATAACAGGTGGCTGGGATCGTAGAGGATATTGGCCCTGGGGTGGCCTTCCACTTCATGAAGAAATCGCTCGAAGGTCAGTCCGTCGTGAAGGTCTTCACCTGGATGCAATTCGTAGCAAACATCAACGCCCGCTGTATCAAAAGCATCCAATATCGGTCGCCACAGTCGCCCTAACTCACTAAAGCCCTCTTCCACTAGCATTGCTGGGCGCTGAGGCCACGGGTAGAAGGTATGCCAAAGCAGAGCCCCTGAAAATGTCGCATGGGATTTCAGTTTCAGATTTGCGCTGGCACGAGCCGCCTGGATAAGCTGCCCCCTCGCCCAGGCTGCGCGCTCCTGCCCATTGCCTCGTAGCCCTTCTGGCGCAAAAACATCCAACATATCTTTATAAGCCGGATGGGCAGCAACCAGCTGGCCCTGCAAGTGAGTGGATAACTCGGTAATTTCCACTCCAGCGTTCTCACAAATTCCCATTAGGTCATCGCAATATGCTTGGCTGCTCGCTGCCAACTCCAGATCGAATATACGCTTGTCCCAAGTGGGCACCTGTATACCTTTATAACCGAGATTTGCCGCCCAATTGGCCATGGACTCAAACGAGACGGCCTCTTCGGCCGATGGCAGGAATTGAGCGAGAAATATTCCGGGCCCCTGAATTCTGGGTGCCTTCATTATTGTTATCCTTTTTTGCTGCTGTACTTAATTACCTAACAATCAAGTGGTCCTCCTAACCAGCTCGTTTGTATCTCTTGAAAATTTCTACCATTTCAAGATTTCCCCGGCACAAGGCCAGCAGCGGTACTTCCCATTACCGCATTATCCATCCAGCGCCTAGCCCACTGAAAGACTAAAACAAATTACTTTTTGCCCACTATTCCCAATAGGGAGTCAGTGACACCCAGGAAGAACCCTTGCGGCTGCTCTCCAAGGCTCCACGCACAAATGCCATACCGCGCACTCCAGCCTGGATATCTCCAACACAAGAGTCCTGCTCAGTTGATTGGCCATCCCAGCGACAGCGAACTGATTGGGCGAAATCGCGATAAATATTGGCAAAGGCCTCAATGTAGCCTTCCGGGTGCCCCTGCGGCGTACGGCAGCGGGAACGGACTTTATCTTCCAGGTAGTCACAATCTGCACCAGCACGATAAATATCTATTGGCTGTCCCCGGCGTTTAACCTGAAGCTCATTGGGAGATTCCTGCTCCCAAAACAATGAACCTTGTTCACAGTACACGCTGATATTCAGATTGTTGCCCTCCCCCCCACAGACTTGACTTGCGGTAAGAGTGCCTCGGGCACCATTTTCTAGCTTGAACAGTGCTGCACCATCATCATCCAATGCTCGTGCCTCAACTATGGATCCGAGATCGGCACAAACATCCGTAATTCGCTGGCCAGTTACGTATTCAACCAAATGGTGCGCGTGGGTACCAATATCCGCAAAACACCCACTCTCTCCCGAACGCGCTGGGTCCGTTCTCCAACTGGCCTGCTTGCTACCCGCGGAATCTCCGGATAATGCCAACCACCCTTGGGGGTAAGCAACGGTTACTCGCCTGACTGGACCAAGGTCACCGCGATTCAACATCTCCCGCGCTTGCAAAACCATCGGGTAAGCGGCATATGTGTGGGTCAGGCCATAAATTTTTCCAGACCTGAAAACTTCACGTTGCAGTTCAATAACTTCCTCAAGCGTTCCAGCCGCCGGTTTGTCTGAAAGCACATGAAAACCACCTTCAAGGGCCGCGATGGAAACTGGCAGATGCAGGTCATTGGGGGTCACCACAACCACGAACTCCATCCTCTTCTCAGGGCTGAGAACGGATTCCTCTATGATCATTTGTTGATAGCTTGGGTAAATTCTGTCTGCAGCCAACCCCAGCTTCTCACCACTGGTTCGCCCCCGCTCTGGATTACTGCTAAAACATCCTGCGACAAGTTCAATTTCACCGTCGAGGGCGGCTGCCATCCGGTGGATAGCTCCGATGAAGGCCCCATCTCCACCACCGACCATGCCCATTCTTATTTTTCTACTCATACAAACTTCTCAAGAATCCGCCCCAGTTTATTTTCCCGGAATAGCGGCCAGGTTCTTATTCGTTTTCTTTCAGTGGCAATTATCTGCGCCCCTGATCTGTAACAGTATTAACCGGTTACCCCTAATGTAACCGGTTACATTAGGGGTAACCATACAGAAATTACGCCTAGATACAACCTATTTATTGTTGGTTTGACGTATTTTTCATCTTCTATGCAGGAAAGTCAGGTGGGGCTGAGTATTTATCTGCAAGTTGAATTGTTCACAATTGACCTTCAACTACTAATTTCGATAGCCCATTTGTTGGGCGAAATCCTCCCAGGGTTGCCAGCTTAAGTCCTCAGACTGCCATTTATTCTGGAGCATATGGCCCTTGCCCGCATGTGGAAACAGGTCACTTTCTCCTCCAGGCTGCGGGTGTTTGCTTTTTAACCTTGCTCGAACCCACTTCCCTGTATCATTGGCCGCATCCACTGCCAAACCCCAGTGATTAGGCCAAACCGCTAAAAAATTTTGCCAGCCGAAATCCTCCAAGTGATATGGAGTAGGATAATCCAGTTGAATAAGGGGGGGGCCTTCAGGGCCTGGGGCGTCGGTTTTCCAGCCCGCATAGACACTCCAGTCGCAATCTTCCGCCCAACGCTCAAAATCACCCATCACACTGGACAGTCGATCAAATGATGCGCAAACCAAATCCTTTTCTATTTCAGGTGGGATACGCACGTCGACAATCCCCGCCCTGATTTTTGGAGTTTCCGGATTCAAGGTGAGAATCCAGAGCCCCTCCCCAGTTTCCAGAGGGTGGTACATCACTATAAGGTCCATCAGGAAAGCGGATACAGGTGGGACCTCCATTCCGCGGGCAAGGAGCATATGCAACGGCCTCACCAGCTGGGTATTCTGTACTAGCGCTGCATCTACTCCCAACTGCTCTAGTACTGTGGTATTGCCTGCACCACAGGCGGATATCACCAACTCAGGTACTATTTCACAGGCTTGTCCATTCACGTCCAGGGTCGTACGTTCTATTACTGAGTCGCCGCACTGGAATGACGCTACTCGTCCACGGTAAATTTGCTGGCGTAGAGGGTCTGCGACACTGCGGTAAGCCTCCGCCCCATCAAATACAATATCATCGGCGAACCTAAAACTGCGGTGGCTGGGTAGACCCCCGGCGTCAAAGGGCTGCGGCAGGGGAACCTCTTCAAATGGGATACCGGCTCCACGCCAATTGCCTTCGATAGAGCTGAGAAACTCTAGGGGTAGCGCGGCATGAAAGTCAGTGGTTCGACTGTTGACCCTCATATTAGCCAAGTCCTGGTGCCAGCGCTGCGCAGCAATCCGGTAGATCTCAGCAGCGCGGGGATTGGCCGCATTCCACCCCGAGGAAAAGTAACCGTGGAAATGCAGGGATTCCGCATTGCTGAGGTCATCATCTACCAGTATTACCGAATATTCTGGTATCAACTCCCGCATCAGGGTTACACCCTGAATGCCGCCACCAAGAATCAGCACATCTATCGGAGTTGTTTTTGACATGAGCGTATCCATGCGAATTGAGAGGGGCTCGTCAGAGAAGCTTACAGCCGGTAAATAGTAGTCAGACTAACTCTTGTCAATCTGATTGAGCCATGACAGAAGCGCAACAAAATATTGGTCAACTCAAACCTATTATAAGAGCGCGCTTAAAACTCAAGATTGTCATAACTAAGCATCTACTCATCTAAACTGCTTTTTTACGCCTGGGAACACTCCCTCACGCACAGCCAGTAGCTAACAATTTACTTTAACTCCAAATATATATAAGTATCAATAACTTATAAAAATTTATTAAAGTACAGTCTAGATAAATGTAGATGGAGCTTTACAGGGGCTAGACTGATTGCACCTATGCCGCATCGTGCCGGAGCTGAACTTATGCCCTTGCAACAAACTGAATCACTCCCCAAGTTGAGCGCCAATCAGTTAGGGCTAATTCAGCACCTGGTACGAATTGCTCATCAGCTACCCGGTGACTGGAGTTTTATGGGGGCATTGGAGCCAGGTCAGGAGGGAGGTGACAGCTATCGCTATCAGTTGAACGCGATAGTCTGTGCTCTTGCCAGCGCCCAATACCATTGGACACCGGCATACCGGGAGCTATACCAGAAAGCCATTCAGCAATTGATTCAGAAGATGCTCCGCTTTGATGTGTGGGGCTATTGGGAGTTGACCAGTAGAGGAGGCATTTTATGTGATCCGGAACAAGAGGAATTGAGTAATGGTTGGGTAGACCCGGTGATCCATAAAAATGTGATGTACAGCGGTCCCCTACTCAATATGCTGTATCTGTACGAAATGCTCTATCGAGATGGAAAATACCACGACCAAAAGGCAATTTGTTTCGAATATCATCCTCTGTTTCGTGGTATGGGCTCCCAGGATTTCAACTACAGCCAGGAGCAAATCCTCGACGCAGCCCTAAAAGACTTAAAGTGCAACGATTTTCTGGGGTGCGAAAGCGAACCCAACCTAATATCCCCTTTCTGCAATCAGTACCTGTTACTGGCACTGATGCTACACGATAAAATCCATGGCACTTTGATATCACCAGAAATCATGAAACGCCATAAAAGTGCCTGGGTACACAAGACCGGACTGTACAAAAAAAGCGCAGATGACCTGAAGCTGCTGCCGCTTATGTATATGGTGCGACAGGAGCTTCCAGTAATTGATAGCTCCTCGGCCAGCGCCCTGGCGGTTACCATGCACCCCTGGAATCGCGAGTATGCGGAATACCTTTATATGGAGATCGTGGAATCTACGGTAAAGGACTTTACAGACAAAAGTAAGAGGGTGGATGTTAAAGTGGAGCTAGACTTGCTGCAAAACCAGTCCGGTTATCCAGACCCTGCGCGAATGGGCATCAGCATCTTTGGCTTTACCTTGTTGGCAGTCAGTGAGATGGGAGATAAAGATACCCTGGGAGGATTGCTGCAATTTGTTGAAGAGCACTTTTCCCCTACACGAGAACATGGCCACCTATATTATCGCCGGTGTGACGACCTTAGCTCAGCATCCTACGCGACCCGCCTATCCACAAATGGACTAATTCCCTGGGCCCAACTAAACCCCCGGGATGGCCTGTGGCAGATATATAATCGGCCATGGGATCAGGAACAACTCGCAGCTCCTGAAGTGACCGGCATTAATTATCCTTCCGTTCTGGTCACTCAGGCTCGCTATGACTCAGTGGCCAAGTGCATAAAACTGGCCTTTCAGCCGGGCGAAACCCCGCCGCCCCGTGTTGAATTTACTATTCAAAGGTGGCCATCCAGGGTTGCACTGCTTTCTCTTGCTGGAGAGAACTCACCCATCAGGCTAGACAACAATATCGACCATCAAACCAAATCACTCCATGTAGATTTGCCGTTCACAGGCCCTCTAGAAATGACTATTGATACCAGAGCAGATACAGTGATGCCTGGGAATTAAGTCACTTGGATCAATGGTTTCGGTTAGCTGCCCTACCGTATGCACATTGAGCTGACTATTTGGTCAAGCTTTTCATCCCGAGCCCGTATGGGCATGGCGCCGGACAGTTCCTGATGATGACTATACATATCTGCTGTCCCGAATTGAGAAAAAATACCCTATTCAACAATAAAAAAGGAAATCCATTTTGCTAAATATGGCGGATTAGGGAAGGATCTATCTCTGATTGGAGGTATTTCATGCCCTTCGGAGCTTTCAGCCTTTATACTTGTCCTAAGCTATAGGTCGCCGAGCCATAACGGTCGGCCTCCTATGAAGTAGGACGTATAAAGAGACTCCCTATGCTTACCAATCGGATCGCCGCACTATTTTCCGGCTTCTTGGTCATTGGCCTGCTTTCCACAACCGCTCTGGCAGATGCCGAGCGCCTGGCCCCAGAAAAGGACCAGGGCAGCACTGCCAGAGAGATAGTCAGCAAACTCGAAATGCTGCACTACAACAAAATCAAGGTCGGAGACGAAATGTCAGAAGACCTTTGGAACGAATATATTGATGCTCTAGACCCCACCAAGAGCTACTTCCTGGCCTCAGATATCAATGAGTTCCGAGAGTGGCAAACCAGGATGGACGACCAGCTACGCGCTGGCGAGGTGAAGGCGGGCTTTGAGATATACAACCGCTTCCGCCTGCGCATGGGTGACCGTCTAAATAACATCCTCTCCCAGTTGGAGAAAGGGCTGCCCAATTTTGACTTCACCCGCGATGAATCCCTGGAACTCGACCGCGAGAAAAGTGCGTGGCCGACTTCCATTAGCGCTGCCGACGACCTGTGGCGCAAACGCCTGAAAAGCAGCGTCCTAAACCTACGCCTCACCGGCAAGACCGATGAGGAGATCCGCGACCTTCTGGAGCGCCGTTACAAAGGCCAAAAGAAACGCTTGGAGCAGCAAAATAGTGACGATGTGTTTGAGCTCTATATGAACTCTTTGACACGCCTCTATGATCCGCATAGTAACTACCTGTCACCGCGCTCACTGGAAAACTTCAATATGAGTATGTCCCTATCCCTGGAGGGGATCGGCGCAGTTCTGCAAGGAGATGAGGAATACACTAAAGTCGCCCGCCTGGTTGCTGGTGGCCCCGCTGATCGCACTGGCAAGCTAAAGCCCAACGATAAGATCGTGGGTGTTGGCCAGGACAAAGAAGGTGAAATGGTCGACGTTGTGGGCTGGCGCCTTGACGATGTGGTAGACCTGATTCGTGGCAAGGCCGGTACCTATGTGCGCCTTGAAACTATCCCTACCGGCGGTGACGGTACCCACAAGACCATTCTGATTAAACGCAGTAAAGTGAAGCTGGAGGATCAGGCTGCCAAGAAAGCGGTATTCGAGTTCTCCGATGGCAAAAAGAACTATAAGATCGGCGTGATTAATCTGCCGACCTTTTATATAGACTTCGATGCCTATCGCCGTCGCGACCCCAACTACAAAAGTACTACCCGTGACGTAGCCAAGTTGTTGAGCGAGTTGAAAGAAGAGAATGTCGACGGCATTATCCTGGACCTACGCAATAACGGCGGTGGCTCCCTGCAAGAGGCCACGATGCTCACTGACCTCTTTATCGACCAAGGCCCGGTAGTACAGATTCGTCATGCCAACGAGCAGATTTCACGGCACAACCGCTCGCGCTCGCGCGCAATGTATCGCGGTCCACTGATGGTATTGATCAACCGCCTGTCAGCCTCTGCTTCTGAGATTTTTGCTGGCGCCATCCAGGACTACAACCGTGGCTTGGTAGTGGGTAACCAGACTTTCGGTAAAGGTACTGTACAGACTATGGCGCCACTTAAGGAAGGCCAACTGAAGATCACCCAATCCAAGTTCTACCGAGTATCCGGTGACAGCACCCAGCACGCTGGCGTGAAACCAGATATCCCCATGCCGCAGCTGATTGACGCGGAGAGTGTTGGTGAAAGTGCCTACGATACCGCCCTGCCTTGGGACCGTATTCATGCCGTGCCCCACGCCAAGTACTTTAACTTGAAGACGCTGATTCCGAACCTGATTACCAAGCATAACAAGCGCACTGCATCCGACCCGGATTTCATCTTCCTGCGCGACCAGTTTCAGTTTGAGAGCGAGCGCGCCGACAAGAAGTACCTTTCTCTCAATGAAGTGATGCGCGAGCAGGAGCGTGAAAACGTGAACCAGAGACTGCTCTCCATGGAAAACCGCCGCCGCAATGCCAAAGGTCTAGAACCCTATAAAGACTTCGAGGCCTATGAAGAGAGTGAATCTGAAGATGTTGCCACTATCGGCGGCCCAGTAGAAATCAAACTGGAAAAAGATCCAATCTTGAACGAAGCCGGCTATATAATGGCGGACTTTATAGGACTGGCTGAAAAGGCCAGCAAGGCCCCGCCACAAGTCGCGAATTTTTAAAATTTGACGGATTCTGGGGCGCTACACGCACCCAGACCGCGAACCAACACTTAGGTCGGGCAAGCCCGACCTTTTTTATTTTGGGGGAAGAAATGAAAGTCGTTTCCTTTAACGTCAACAGTATTCGTACTCGCCTGCACCAAATGCAGGCCCTGGTAGATAATCACAAACCCGACATTATCGGCCTGCAGGAAACCAAAGTAACCGATGAGGACTTTCCAGTAGATGCCATTCGAGACCTGGGCTACGAGCTTATCTATTTTGGCCAGAAAACCCACTACGGTGTCGCCCTACTCTCGCGCCTGCCATTTATCGATCGCGAGTACGGCTTTCCTACCGATGACGACAGCGCCCAGCGACGTATGGTGATGGGCAGGTTCGATATTGGCGGCCCGGCGCCTCTCACGGTGATCAACGGCTATTTTCCACAAGGTGAGAACCGTGAGCACCCGGTAAAGTTTCCCGCCAAGAAGAAATACTATGCAGACTTGGACACATACCTCCGGACCACCTGCAAACCGGAGGCACCTGTGTTGGTGATTGGAGATATGAATATCTCCCCGAGTGATCTCGATATCGGTATTGGCGAACCCAATCGCAAGCGCTGGTTGAGAGATGGAAAATGCAGCTTCCTGCCCGAAGAGCGTGAATGGCTGCAGAAAATCGAGGGTTGGGGTTTGATGGACACTTTCCGCACCCTCAACCCAGAAACTGACGATGTATTTAGCTGGTTCGACTATCGCAGCCGTGGATTTGACCGCGATCCCAAACGCGGCCTACGTATTGACCTGATCATGGCCAGTGGCCCGCTGATGGAAAAGTGTATCGGTACCGGAGTGGACTACGAAATACGCGCTATGGAACGACCTTCCGACCACGCGCCAGTCTGGGCGGAGTTCAAGCTTTAATCACTCTATATAACCGGGATCAGCACCCGGTTTTTGCCCCCTTTGAATATATGATTTTCCATATATAATAAAAAGAGGTGTAAAGCCGGCTGGAGCACCGCAGTGAAAAAGCGCGTACTGTTTGTCTGTACTGGGAATTCAGCCCGCTCGATTATCGCGGAAGCCCTACTTCGCTACCACGGGGGTAACTTGTTTGAAGTAGCCAGCGCGGGGACAAGCCCGGAGCCACTAGATATTCGGGCTATGAGGGCGCTACGGCGCTTTGGTATCCCAATCAAGGGGCTCTATTCCAAGAGCTTGAACGAGGTCTCCGACCGGTACTTTGACTTGGTGATTACACTGTGCGACAAAAGCCATAAGGAATATGTGCCCTCACCGGGTCACGGTAAGGTAATCGCATGGGACTTTGAAGACCCGGCCAAACGCCATTGTTTCAGGCCCTTTTACACAACAGTCATGGAATTAGCCACTCGCATTAAACTGTTTGTTCTCGTGCAGAAAAAAGCCGCTAAAGCGGCATAGAGATTTTGGGGGAGCCTTGAACCCAGTAAAATTTTACAAGTGCCTGGCCGATGATACCCGCCTGCGCACTCTTTTATTGAT
This sequence comes from Microbulbifer epialgicus, assembly GCF_041447265.1. Lineage (NCBI taxonomy): Bacteria > Pseudomonadati > Pseudomonadota > Gammaproteobacteria > Cellvibrionales > Microbulbiferaceae > Microbulbifer > Microbulbifer epialgicus. The sequence goes on along the minus strand of NZ_JBGMEK010000039.1, from coordinate 21,354 downwards.
CGCTCACGAAGGTGAACTTTGCGTGTGTGAACTGACTGCCGCACTAAACTTCAGTCAACCAAAAATCTCCCGGCACCTGTCCTTGCTGCGCAGTGCAGATCTTCTACAAGATCGGCGTCAAGGACAATGGGTTTTCTATCGCATTAACCCCAGACTGGACGACTGGGCAAAAACTATTCTTCACAACACCCTGCAGGCGAATCACCATTTTATCGCAAAGGATCTGCACAACCTGATCCAGATGGGCGGAAGGCCTGAGCGCGCAAGCTTGTGTTGTTGATGTCCAGAATAGTAATCATTTAGCTGTAAAACTTTCCCTGTATATATGTGTTTTTCCATATATACAGGGATACCAGGAGAAAAAAGATGACTATAAAAGTCGGAATCAATGGGTTTGGTCGTATCGGGCGCCTTGTATTACGTGCAGCCTGGGATTGGCCAGAAATCGAGTTTATCCAGATTAACGATCCCGCAGGTGATGCCCACACTTTGGCTCACCTCCTAAATTTTGACTCAGTCCATGGGCGCTGGCACCACAATGCCGAATCTAAAGGTCAATTTATAGACATCGAGGATCAGCAGGTCGCATATAGTGGCAATACCGCAATCTCCGATACCGATTGGAGTCACTGTGATCTCGTTATCGAAGCCTCAGGAAAAATGAAATCCACTGCACTCCTGCAAGCGTACCTCGAACAAGGCGTTAAACGAGTTCTTGTCTCTGCTCCAGTGAAAGAAGCTGGCGTTCCCAATATTGTATTGGGGGTGAACCAGCATATCTACGATCCGGACAAGCATTCGATCGCCACCGCCGCCTCCTGCACTACTAACTGTCTTGCCCCTGTTGTAAAAGTGATTCATGAAAATCTGGGTATCAAGCATGGTTCTATCACGACCATTCACGACATCACCAACACCCAGACTATCCTCGATGCCCCCCATACCGACTTGCGTCGCGCTAGAGCCTGCGGGACCAGCCTGATTCCCACTACAACGGGGTCGACCACGGCAATTGCAGCGATTTTCCCTGAACTGACCGGCAAGTTAAACGGCCACGCCGTGCGGGTACCCATCGCCAACGCCTCCTTAACAGACTGTGTTTTTGAAGTTGAACGCCACACCACCGCCGAAGAGGTCAACCAATTACTAAAAACAGCTGCCGAAGGAGAATTGAAAGACATTTTAGGTTATGAAGATCGCCCGCTGGTATCAGTGGATTACAAGACTGATCCGCGCTCCAGCATTGTCGATGCGCTCTCCACCATGGTGATCAATGGCACTCAGGTCAAAATTTATACCTGGTATGACAATGAGTGGGGCTATGCCAATCGCACAGCGGAACTGGCACGTATCATCGGTACCATGGATCAGGAAAAGGTATCGCGTTGAAAACCAACTTTTGACTCGGTAGTAAAGAATAATTTCGATGCAGTTTTTCCCCAGGCTTCCCTCACCGATCCGCCAGTATCTTTTGATAACTGGAAATTATTGGTCCTTCACCCTGACTGATGGTGCACTGCGAATGCTGGTGCTGATGCACTTTCATACCCTGGGTTACACTCCAATGGAAATTGCCGGGCTTTTTCTCTTTTATGAGTTTTTTGGAGTTATCACCAATCTACTGGGTGGCTGGCTCGGAGCCCGCCTTGGACTCAATCGCACTATGAACGCTGGCTTGGCGCTACAAATCATCGCACTAGTGATGCTACTTCTCCCTTTGAGCCTAACGGTGCCCTGGGTAATGGGGGCGCAGGCACTTTCCGGTATCGCCAAGGACCTGAATAAGATGAGCGCTAAAAGTGCTATCAAATTACTTCTGCCAGCCCATGCACAAGGCACTTTATATCGCTGGGTCGCTCTACTCACTGGCTCCAAAAATGCCCTAAAAGGACTTGGGTTTTTCCTGGGCGGTATCCTGTTGGCATTATTGGAATTTCGCGGAGCAATACTATTGATGGCGACAGCTTTGGCAGTGATCTGGCTACTGAGTAGTATGTTTCTACGACAAGACCTAGGCAAAGCCAAAACAAAGAGCCACTTTCGGGACATTTTCTCCAAGAGCCGTGCTGTCAATGTGTTGGCAGCAGCACGGTTGTTTTTATTTGCCTCCCGCGATGTATGGTTTGTTATCGCTCTACCCATATTCCTGGCAAGCCAGTTTGGCTGGGATTACTGGCAAGTGGGGGCCTTTTTGGCAATCTGGGTAATCGGCTATGGTGTCGTGCAAGCCTTAGCTCCGAAGATTACCGCCAGTATATCCGCAGCAATACCAGATGGCAGGACAGCTCTTTTCTGGGCTACTTCATTGGCGCTAATCCCAGCCCTGATCGCCGTAGCCTTACAATCAGGAATCTCCCCCTTGCTCGCCACACTAATGGGGTTATTGGTGTTTGCGGTTGTATTCGCAATCAACTCCTCAATACACAGTTACCTGATTGTCTTTTATGCACGTGAGGATGGTGCTTCAATGGATGTGGGCTTCTACTACATGGCAAATGCCATGGGGCGCCTTTTGGGAACCTTGCTATCTGGCTGGGTATACCAAGCAGCGGGAATGGCAGCTTGCCTACTAATATCTTCTATTTTCCTATTTGCGACGGCATTGATATCTCTGGCACTACCAAAACAAGTGGCAGGAAGCAGCCCCGAAATAAACACAGTTAACGCCAAATTCCCAAAATAAACAACTGACACTTGCCCACCAAGAACTCTAGCGAGCCCAATAATTTAACACTTACTAAAAAGGGGGAAGGCAAGAATACACTGCGCTCGGGACCCTATGAGGCATGGATGCCGATTACGAGCTTACGGGGATGTATTCACAGCGGGTCTCGAGTGCGGTGTATTCTTTCCTTCTGACCCAGTAGCATCTTTGTTGGGTATTTATTTGGAATACTATTTTATCAACTGACTGTTCAACAAGTTGCCGACTGTCATTCCCATTAAAAAATATACCTCAGAAGCCTACTATTGCTTTTGTTTAGCCCTAGTTCCCAGAAATGATAAGTGTTGGCCAATTAAACATTGCACTTCGAATTGTGTGCTGTTGACCCATGACCCACAAGATTCCCACCGTTATCGAAAGCAATTGTTCAGCAATCCTGCGGGCAGAATAATCTCATATATCAAAGGCCTCCTGCAGTTTAGAAAAAATGTATAATCAAACAAGGTAGCGAATTGCGAGAAGCCCATTTAGACAGGTCATTATAAAGTCAGTAACAAATATAAACCTAATAACACCTTTAACCTGCCAGGCGCCCCCACCACTACGATTCTGAATTACTACAGGAACATTAAAAAAGAACTGAGAACCATGAGCAACAGCAAACACGAATAACAATATAGCTCTCTGGCTATCAGTGGCGAAAGCAGACAGGTTAAACAAAAGCAACAAGTTAAACAGTGAAAATGCGAGATTAAAACCCCCTAGAAATTTGCCAGATTCAGCCAGAATATCAAATACCGGAGTATCCCTCTGATCTCTTGGCACTAGGAGTTTCGCAAAGATTTTACTGCGCAACGAGAACACATTGAATCCCATTGCGAACCAAATCATATTAAGTATTAGCACTACCTCAAACATCAAATTACTACTCCCTCTTATTTTTATTGTAAATATTTTTAAAACAATTATTGGTTATTCGCTACCTACCTTCAATAAAGGTGAATTTCCCTCCGTCTATCCACTGCCAGATATAATTAGTTTCTATACGTACCCAGCAGCCCCAGTTAGGAATTCCTCAATACCGGCCACTTATCTACTATTTCACCCTGGTCATATACCGCTATATCGCCAAACTGGAGAAATACAGATTCACTTTGGGTCGGCCTCAAAAATATCCAATCATCCTCACTCAGGGCAACGTCTCTCGAAGCGTTCAACATCTCCTGATTAGTAGAGCGACCGTAAATAGGATTGATCGACAGGCCTTCAGGTGATTCTGGCGTTGCCTTCCAATAACCGCCAGAGATAAAGAAAGCTTGGGCTCGATTAGGGTTTAGCCAGCGCATGGCCCCAGTCAGGCCCTCAATACCGGGGATCTGGGTTTGAGACAGCTTCTTTAACACTGGGCTGGCAATAAATGCAGCCGCAGTGTGATCCACCAGTGTCGGAATATCAAAATCTTTGGGTTTTACCAAACAAGAGCCTGCAGCCAATTCTGTGCAAGGGGCACTATCTACGTGGGATTTGTATAGCTGGTAGGTCGGACTTCCGGCAGCATTCAATATGGGACTCCTTGGAAACTCATTGCCTAATTGCTGCTTGGCTTGCTCCAACCGCCGGGAATAAATCGCCAACCCACTCTCTATGGCCTTCTCAGGTCCTCCGAGAATAGCGGGCATTTTCGCTGCATGAGCGTCATAGCCCATAAAACCAGCCAGTTCCAGTTTGGGCTCATGCTGTATGATTGTGAGCATTTTGGCGAGCGTCTGGCTGTCAGTAACACCACCACGGTGTAACCCCACATCCAGCTCAATATTAATGCGCAATGTTGTCCCTAGACTATTTGCCAGGTCAGCGTACTGTTGTAACCTACGCGGGTTGTCAATCAGCCACTGGAGCTGCTTAGTGGGATCAAAGCCTCTATAGGAAAGGTTTCCGTAAAAACTTTTGCAGGCAGCTACCGGTAGGGGCTTTCCGAGCAGGATATCAGCTATAGGCCGAGCTTCAACCAACTGCTGTAGAAACGGCAGATGGAATACCATTATCTTTTCGGTGCCAGTTTGTTTGGCTATAGTGTCTAACAATCCCAACGCCGGCAGGGACTTGGCAACGATACGGTAATCGTAGTTACCCCGCAGATGCCCAGAAAGGACATCGGCATTGGCTTTTAAGCGTGCGAGATCCACCACCATGGTCGGACCTGAAAAACCCGCATTATGGAGTGCTTTGGAAAGCCCCTGGAAATACTCGCTATGGCCGCCCTGCCCCAGAGCCCGTGGCCGCAATAATGGTAATGTGGCTACGGCCCCCAAGGCTACCCCACCCAGCAGCAATTTTCGGCGCTTGCTATCCATAGTATCTTTCTTCTCTGTAGACAACATCGAACAAACTTAATCGCTCAATGCAAATGGCGCTAATCCTTGACTCTACTTTTGCAAGGAATGGTAAGTGGCATTGCAGAGAGTGTTGTTACTTAACCAACCAGTCTTTTAAGGTAGCTGTTAAGAAATTTGCCCTTGGGGTCCAAATCCCGACGCACTTCAATAAAGTCTTGCCAATGAGGATAGAGGCTTACAAAGTCCTCCCTACCCAGGGTATTGAGTTTGCCCCAATGTGGCCGACCACCATACTTGCGCATAATGGGCTCCAGTGCCCGAAACAGAGGTTCGTGATCCTCTTCAAAGTAGCGATGAACTGCAATTGATACAGAGTCCTGTTTAAAAAATGGACTCAACCAAATATCGTCCCCTTTAACAAAGCGCACCTCGATCGGGAAGAATACATCGAGATTATTTTCTTCTATAGTATGGCGAATCTCGGCAAATGCGGCCAAGCCAGCCTCTCTGGGCAGATGGTACTCCATCTCATTGAAGCGAACATTGCGCTCACTAGCGTAGTTACGCCAGGATGACTCCACTACCACTTCCTTCTCAATATCCTTCATTGCCGATTGCAGGGCAAACTCGCGCAATTTCGGTGACCACCCCAACCAATCCTTTACCCTTTTAAGCGTCATTACTGCTTCATTGGTATCTTCCCGCTCAGTGGAAAAAATTTCCTCATCCGTTAGCTGGTGGGTATCCGCCATGCACATGCCGGAGAAAGGGATATAGTAGAACTCAAAGTTGCGATTGGTATTTGCCAATGCCTCTGCCTGCTCCTGAATCTCTTCCACCGGGGCCACCCAGGATTCCCTACGCAGACGATAGCTTGGTTGATTTTGCATTCGCACTTTGGTGATCAAGCCCAAGCTACCCAGAGAGACTTTTGCTGCTGAAAACACTGCTGTATTTTGCTGGGCGTCACACCAAATGGTATCCCCTTTTGCTGTTACCAATTCCAATCCGGTAACGTTACTGGACATGCACCCCAATCCAGCCCCGGTTCCATGGGTTGCTGTTGCCAGGCAGCCCCCCAGTGTCTGCTCGTCAATATCTGGCTGATTGATCAAAGCCTGCCCTACTTCTTCGAGAGGCTGGCCAAGGTCGGCTATACGAGTACCGGCAAAGACTGTAGCCTGGTGACTATTAGCATCATGATCAGCAATGCCGTTAATTCGACCGAGTGAAATAATCGTGTCATCAGTAGGCACCAGCGCTGTAAAAGAATGAGCAGCGCCTACTGCGCGTACGGTGCCGGTTGCCTCAGCCACGACCTGCTGCAACTCAGTAACATCCTTCGGGGCGAGGCGCTTGCTGGGTAAACACTGCTGGGAACCAGACCAATTTCGCCATGGAACCACTCTATGCTTATTTTGGCCTGCGGCCTGCATCATGGTTCGTGCAATGGTTGAAATCGGAGCTGCCGCGAGCGCGGCTGACCCTGCTGCTACAGTAGTGATAAAGCGACGACGAGAGTGAACCATGCTCGCTACTCCGCTGTAGCCATAAAGGCAATCAATTGCTCAAACTGGTCAGGAGAACACTCAAAACATAGCCCCAGGGGCGGCATTCCCTGAAAGCCGTTTATTACATTCTCCACCAGCACATTCATCCCCTTATCAAGGCGTGGCTCCCAGCTCGCCAGATCTCCCGTAAGCGGTGCAGCACTAACACCGGTGCCGTGACAGCTGCGACAAGTGCGGCTATAAATTTCAGCGATATCAGGATCTGAAGGGGCCAGCGTAAGCGCCCGCTGGCTCAGTTCAGCACGACTTACAGGGCTATTATCCCGTTCCTTAGAGCAGCCACTCGCCAGGAGAATTAATACAAGAAAAGCACCGACCAACGAAAGGCCTCGGCGCAGGGTTACCAGCTCCATGTGTACACCTACTACATTATTGTTAATATCTCTCGGACTCCGGGACCGAGGTGGACTTGTGCACGTAAACAGTAGCTATTGTTAATCAGGCTGTCTACCAAAACAACAGGCGAAACCGTACAGTCTAATCGGTAAAATATTTCGGAATATTTTTGCATACCACATTGGGAACTATTCAAATATTGACACAGATTAATGGCGAGACTCCACTTTATAAGTAGGCTAGAAAACCTCTGAGCAATTCAGATTAAGCCTGCTGATATTCACTTATCAGTCAAGGCTACGATAAAATATATACCAATTCACCTTTACCACAGCAGAATACCGCCTCTAGCGCCGTAAAAATCGCCGGGAGAAGTTTCTTTCTGAGAAACATGCCCCCTCCCATTGCATAAGTTGAAAACCCGTATAACACATTATTACTGCTGGGTCGGTAGGAAAGAATACCCTGCGCACGGGACCGTATGAGGCATGGATGCCGATTACGAGCTTACAGGGATGTATTCACAGCGAGTCACGAGCGCAGGGTATTCTTTCCTTGCCCCTTTTTAGTATCTACAGGATAAGCGCGGCCAACAGCCATATCCGCTAAGCATCATGTAACGTATTCATTGTGCACAGCTTTTCTACAACCTCAGCGATCTAGCCATGGAAGATGCACTTTACTGAATCGAATCCATGCGTAATTTTCCCATCAGTAAGTTTGTAATAGGTGCTGTGTGTTTTTGGTCAAGATATGGCCAGTTTTTACTGGATTAAAGCAGGATATCAATAATCAACTGTATTCTTCAGAGATTCCTTAAATATCAAACACTTTCTCTGCTAACAACTTTAATGTAACGGATATTTAATTTCCTTGGCCATCCCCCACATCTTATAGCCTGTAGGCATTCTTGAAAGATAGTTTAGTGTACGATAGATGAGGCTTTTCTCCATTTGATCTACTCCTAAAGACTTACTCCACCCCTCCGCTGCCAACCGGTAACTCATAACAATCAAAAGAAACTTTTGCTCATTGGATAACCCGCTGCCATGCCCATTAATAAGCAAATGCATTGATACAAGATCATAATCCAGGTCAAACTTGGATTCATTGACTTGGATATTTATCTGTGCAGAGCGTCCGGATACAGAGGTCCCACGAGCAATTATCTGCATCTCATCAAGAAAAAATGATACATAAGCACTATCGGCATCTGAATTGTTTACGTAGCGCCCTCTTAGGGCTAGTTCCCGGATTTGCCTCCTGGATATTTCCCCTTTCAGCCAGAGGTCAGTCATTTTTGAGAGAGGGCCATAGTGTTTTGGCTCAATGATGAGGTCTTCTGATAAGGCAGGCAGAGAAATGAGAAGCGCGATAAGATATATATAGAATCTTCTTACAGGCATTGCTATTACCACTTAAAGTCAAGGCTTTGCCACACAGTCGATATAACTGGATATTGCTATTGAAAAGTAGAGTCAAGAATTTTTATACGAACATTGTTTGGGGGGACATCGACATTCATTTATCGCTTTATCAACGGGGGGCTTAAATTCCATATTGACTTTAGCATTTTCGGCCTTCCTTCTTTCTTTGCGTCTCAGTAAAGACTCTCTCACTGATGCACTCAGCTCACCAGAGAGGAAGTACCCAACAAATGCATCAACCTCCTGATCTTGATTATAAGTGCCTTTTCCCATTCCAACCCCAGAGGAAACTCTAGATAAACTGTAAGTCAGTAAAATCTCCTGACCCTCCTTATCAAACAGGTTAAATAGATCTATCGCCCAATCCGTCTCTACTATATGTTTTGCTAAATTGATTTCATGGGTAAGTTCGATGTAAATATCGGTGAAGTCCTCACCTCCCTGAAGGAATCTACTTACGTAGGAGTTCCCTTCATTCTGTAAAAAATCCAACTTTGCCTGGATTCTCATTTCAGCTACACCATAGGCAAGAACATAGCGGCCCAATTTTTGAACTTCAGCCACACTCACGCCCAGTTGATAAAGCTCAGTCTGGTTTTTCTCCAACAGGCGGCTATAGGAGAGATGCCCAAGTAGGTTGATTGATGTCATCCACTCGGGATGCTCTCTTAAATTAACCTCATACGAAGACGGCCCGCGCTTCTCAAGGCCATATTTTTCCAGAAAAGATAAGTCTTCGCCGGTGGCAATCGCTTGCCGTACAGCTTTCATTCTTTTCCAGGAAGCCAAGTCTCGCTCCCTACTCAGCACCCAGCCACTGTCTATTTCCGCATTCAGATCATAGGTCGCAGCAAACAACGCCTCTAATGATTCCCGTGAAGAGTCTGCAAAAGTGGGAGCAGCAAATAAAAGGAGGAACAGCAAGCCGACTTTGGCGTGGAATCTCATAAGGGCACCTTGTGGAACTTTGGGTAACTCTATTTGACGCAAGGATTTCTACCTTAACTATCGCCAAAAACCCCGCCGTGGAGAGAAAATCGGTGTCGGAATTTCCAGATAGAGACCAGCAAACTTTTGTTGCTTGGGAGAGCTGGAGAGGATCATTCGGTCAAGCTGTGAAGGCAAACTTTGTCTGTCAGCCAATCTCTGGTGTATGATTTATCGGTAATGAAGAGCTACCCATCCACATTCCGCGCCAAGCTAGTTGCAATGGCGGCCCTGCTCCTGCTGATGTTCCAGGTGCAGACTGTGCTCGCTTGCGAAATGATGGATAGCCCGGAGCCGGCAGCAGAATGCTGTTGTGACCACTTGGCCAAAGGCTCTCAAGCAGATGAAGATTGCTGCGAGTATGATGCCCAGGTCTCCCTCAAGACCTCATTAGATGACCATGAAGTCGCTCTCACAGCCGCCTTCCTGAACCTTGAGTTACCCCAGTTAGCACCTCCGCCATCCTATCGGTGGCCCCAAATTTTGGCTCCGCCAGCGGAATCACCTGACTTCGAACCCGTTTCTTCTCATGCCTCTCCAGGTAATCGTACCTGGCTAGAAACTCTGCGCTTGCGTATCTGATCACTCCCTCTCTCTGATGTGCGAAATATCCCGCAGCCTCATTGTTGCTGACGGGCTTCAGAAAGATTGTTCCAGGAGTGAACCCTTTGATTTCCCAACAAGCCATTGCTACCCCCGTTAGCAAAGAAATGGCCGGTGCCTTTGGCGCCCAAATACTCATCACTTCCTTTTCTGGAGGTGTGTTATGAGCCGCTCAAAAATGCTGGGCTTAGTTGCTTTCGCTGTATTTCTGGCGGTCGGTACCGCTTTCTATTGGAAGAAAACAGCCGGATTGGTTGTATCCGACAGTGTGGAGTTTATTCCTGCTGGCCCTTTCCAGATTGCGGTATCCGTGGACCCACTGCAGCCTCGCGCTGGCAAGAACCAGATTCGTATTGAAGTGAGAGATATGGAGAACCGGCCAGTTACAGGCGCTGAAGTCCGCGCAGTGGCTGAGATGCCTGCCATGGGCGCCATGCCGGCAATGCGTGCTCAAGCCGAAGTCTATGAAACCAGCCCCGGAGTATTCTCAGGGGAGATAGAGCTTGCCATGGTAGGCTCTTGGCCCATGGTGGTTGATGTGGCAACTGGCCACGATCGCCATGTAGACCTGGCCTTTGACATGAGTACCAATCGCAAAGGGTTGCGCTTAAAGTCAGCACCGGAGGCCTCCGATACCGCTTACTACACATGTGCCATGCATCCTTCTGTGCGAGCTGCAGAGCCCGGTACCTGCCCCATCTGCGGTATGGACCTGCAGCCAGTTAGCCACGATGAACTCGAAAGTGGCAGCATTGTGGTAGATAGCGGTCGGCGCCAAGCTATTGGCATCAAAACCGGTATCGTCGAACGGCAGCCTTTCACCCTACCCATTCACCTGCACGGCCAGGTTACCTATGACGAAACCCGTTTGCGGGATATCAGCCTGCGCTTCGACGGCTGGATTGGTGAGTTGGATGCGGATTTTGAAGGCAAGCAAGTTGAGCGTGGCGAAGTACTGTTCTCTGTTTACAGCCCGGAGCTACTCGCCGTCCAGGATGAATATCTGAAAGCGCGCCGCCGTGGCGATGCCTTGGAGAAAGCGGCGCGAAGGCGCCTGCTTCTGTGGGGACTATCAGAAGAGCAAATCGACTGGCTGGTTGAACAGCAAAAAGCTCAGGACTATATCCCGATCTTTGCACCTGCCGGTGGTGTCATTATTGAGAGGAACATCGTTGCGGGTTCTGCATTCAAAAAGGGGGACAACCTCCTTCGTATTGCCGACCTCAGCCAGGTTTGGATCGAAGCCCACGCCTACGAAGATCAACTGCCGCTGATAGAAAAAGGTATGCCGGCCAAGGTGCGTCTAACCAACGTCTACCATGAAGAAATCCCAGCCACTCTCACCCAGATTGACCCTTTCCTGAATCACAGCAACCGCAGTGCACGGTTACGTGTGACCCTGCCCAATACCAACGGTGAACTTCGGCCAGGGCTGTTTGCGGACATCATGTTGAGTGCCGAGCTGGGAAATCTCCTGGTGGTACCCAGGGATTCAGTGCTGATTTCCGGTAAGAAGCGTATCGTCTTTCGGGACCTGGGCCAGGGCCGTCTGGAGCCCGTACAGGTACGCACTGGTTATGGTGACAGCGAACGAATTGTGATTCGTTCTGGCCTCCAGGCTGGGGATAAAATTGTCACCTCTGGAGTATTCCTGATCGCGGCAGAAAGCCGCCTCAAATCAGGGGTACAACAATGGTAAATTCCGAACCCAATGGGCTGATTGCCCGAATTATTGGGGCCTGTGCCGGTAAGCCCGGGATCACTCTGATTCTTGTTGCTATCGCCGCCCTGGCCGGATATCGGGCGCTAACCAGTGTTCCCCTGGATGCTATTCCGGACCTGTCTGACGCCCAGGTGATTGTGATGACAGACTGGCCAGGTCGCAGCCCGGATCTGGTGGAGGATCAAATCACCTACCCGCTTTCCACTGCAATGCTAGGGCTGCCCAAGGTCAAATATGTGCGGGGCCAGAGCTTTTTCGGTCTCAGTTTTGTCTATGCCATCTTTGAAGATGGCACGGATATTTACTGGGCCCGTTCACGGGTTCTGGAGTACCTCAACCAGGTAGCCGACCAACTCCCTGAAGATGTTCAACCTACTCTAGGCCCCGATGCCACTGGAGTCGGCTGGGTGTTCCAGTACGCACTGGTTGATCGAAGCGGTAACAACGACCTGCAAGAGCTGCGCGCGCTGCAGGATTTCAAATTGCGCTATTGGCTCACTTCTGTCGAGGGCGTTGCCGAGGTCGCCTCCATTGGCGGCTACGAAAAGGAGTACCAGGTCCAAATCGACCCCCATCGCTTGCAGATGTTCAAGGTCCCACTTGGCAAAGTGGTCGAGGCTATTCGCCGCAGTAACAACGATACCGGAGGGCGGGTACTGGAGATCGCAGGCCACGAACACATGGTGCGAGGGCGCGGCTATATCCGCAGCATCGATGATCTCAAAGAGGTAGTGATCGGGGTCAATGCGGCAAAGATTCCGGTAACCTTGGATCAGGTAGCGGATATTACCCTGGGGCCCGCAATGCAGCGCGGCATTGCCGAACTGGACGGCGAGGGCCAGACCGTAGGTGGCATCGTAGTGATGCGCTACGGTGAAAATGCCCTAAAGGTTATTGAGAGAGTTAAAGAGCGTATCGAGCAAATCCGTGCAGGCCTACCGGAAGGCGTTGAGCTGGTAGTGACCTACGATCGCTCACAATTGATTAATAGCGCGATCGACAATCTCAAAAACACCTTGATTGAAGAGATGCTAGTGGTCGCCGCCGTGATCGCTATTTTCCTGCTCCACGCCCGCTCCGCATTGGTAGCTGTAATCACTCTACCGATTGCTGTTTTACTGGCCTTTATTCCACTGTCCCTACAAGGGCTTACCGCCAACATTATGTCACTGGGAGGTATTGCCGTAGCCATCGGTGCCATGGTGGATGCGGCAGTGGTAATGGTGGATAACATCCACAAAAAGCTGGCAGCCGATGGCGATAAGGAGTTGTCTCCGGGCGAGAAAAGAACGCTAATCGTTCGGGCAATGCAGGAAGTCGGACCGAGTATTTTCTTCTCCCTGATTATTATTACGGTTTCTTTCCTGCCGGTATTCGCACTGGAAGCTACCGAGGGCCGATTATTCAAACCCCTCGCCTATACCAAAACCTACAGCATGGCTTTCGCCGCCCTATTGGCAATCACCTTGATTCCAGCCCTCGCTGTACTGCTAATGCGCGGGAAAATTCGCACCAGGGAAAACCCAATTTCCCGCGCCCTAGTTCATACACTGCAGCCAGCGATTCACTTCTGCGTACGGCAACGCAAAGTTGTAGCCACTCTCGCAGTATTAGCTCTGGTTTCCGTGACCTACCCCATCAGCAAGTTGAGCGGTGAATTTATGCCACCGCTCAATGAAGGCAGTATCCTGTATATGCCTACCGCGCTACCCGGAATGTCCGTTACCGAAGCGGGAAAAGTTTTGCAGCAAATGGATGAAGAACTGAAAACCTTTCCGGAAGTCGAGCGTGTCTTTGGCAAAATTGGCCGCTCCAATAGTGCTACTGACTCTGCACCACTATCCATGGTGGAGACAGTGATTACCCTAAAACCCAAGAATGAATGGCGCCCCGGTATGACCTGGGACCAGCTGCTGGCGGAAATGGATGAAAAGCTGCGCTACCCCGGTATGCCCAATATTTGGTGGATGCCAATCCAAACCCGTACTGAAATGCTCGCCACAGGGATTCGCAGCCAGCTGGGGATTAAAGTCTTTGGAGATAACCTGGAGGAAATTGAGCAGACTGCTTTGGCCATCGAAGAGGCTTTACGCAGCGACCAGCGCACTGCGGAACAAACCCGTAGTGTTTTCGCCGAGCGCCTAACCGGCGGATACTTCCTGGACTTTGATATTGATCGCGCGCGGGCGTCCCGCCACGGCCTAAATGTGCAGGATATCGAGGATGTGATTGCCGCAGCAGCGGGCGGCCTGGCCGCAACCCAAACCATTGAAGGCCGCGAACGTTACGATGTACTGGTGCGCTATGCCCGCGACTATCGGGATACTCCCGAACAGCTGGAACAAATCCTGGTCCCCGCCTCTGATGGCTCCCAGATGCCCCTGAACCAGCTGGCTGATCTGGACTTCCGCACCGGCCCACCCATGATTCGCAATGAGGATGGGCAACTAGTTGGCTTGGTTTTTGTCGACCTGAAAAGCGATGTCGGCGTCGCAGATTATGTCAATCGCGCAAAACAGGTAGTCGCCGATCAGGTTCATCTTGTCCCCGGTCAGCGCATCGCCTGGGCCGGCCAATACCAATACCTGGAGCGCGCCAAGTCCCGCCTGCAATGGTTGGTACCCCTGACTTTGTTGGCTGTATGCTTCCTTTTATACTTGCATCGCGGCCGGCTGTCCGACACCCTGTTTGTGCTCACTGCCATGCCAATGGCACTGATCGGCGCATTCTGGCTGCTGTACCTGCTCGACTACAAGCTGAGCGTTGCTGTATGGGTCGGCATGATTGCCATGGCTGGCCTCGCCGCAGAAATGGGGCTATTGATGCTGCACTACTTATCTGCCGCCGGAAATAACTCGGAGCGCGGCAATACTGCGACTGTTGCCCAAGCAGCAGCCGGACGTATTCGCCCGATGCTAATGACCAGCCTGACACTGTTAATTTCATTGATACCAGTGATGGTTTCCGATGGCACCGGCGCAGACGTTATGAAACGGATTGCAGCGCCCATGGTGGGCGGCACCATAACCACACTGCTATTTGTGCTGTTAGTAATGCCCGGAGTGTTCTACCAATGGAAGGCTCGCGAAGGTAAGCAAAGCCGACGCTAGTAAATTGGGGGACCGGGTTTATGCGGTGCCCCAATACTCCTCTCGTAGGAAGGTAATCTGGATGGGAGTTCCTTAGGCTGGAAAAAGGTGATTCATAGGTTTCCCCAGGGTTAACTGTTAAAATTCCTTACAAAATTTGTATTGCCCAGACTGTAAAATTGCAGCGACAACAAATGCTAAGAAAGTGAAATTCACTTTACCGGCTGCTTGTGTAATGCGCCTATTTGACATTTAACGACTCCAGGATTTACCTTGACCACACCTTTTTCCGACCTCCCCCTAAACCCCGCCCTGCTGAAAAACCTGGCGTCACTCAACTACAAATCCATGACCGAGGTTCAGGCCAAGACGCTCCCGATCATGCTGGATGGCAAAGATGTTATCGCCCAGGCAAAAACCGGTTCCGGAAAAACTGCGGCTTTCGGTTTGGGGGTGCTGCAACGGCTCAATGTCGGCCGGTTTCGGGTTCAATCGCTGATTCTGTGTCCGACACGTGAGCTGGCAGACCAGGTTGCCCATGAACTGCGCCGACTGGCGAGGGCAATTCACAACATTAAGATTCTCACTCTCTGCGGCGGCATGCCTTTCGGCCCACAGATTGGCTCCCTGGCACATGGTGCCCATATCATCGTTGGTACTCCGGGGCGTATCGAAGAACACTTACGCAAGGGAACACTCTCCTTAGAGCATGTCGATACGCTGGTCTTTGACGAGGCTGACCGGATGCTCGATATGGGATTTCAGGAAGTTATCGATACTATTCTGGCGCAAGTGCCTACTGGACGGCAGTCGTTACTATTCAGCGCTACCTACCCCGATGAAATTGAAAAGCTCAGCGCCCGAGTGATGCAAAAACCGGTGATGGTTAAAATTGACTCTGCGCACAGTGATGAGGTAATCGAGCAACGTTTTTACCGAACTGAGAGTTTCGACGATCGGCTGGAGATGACCCGCCGCATTCTACTGAATGATCGGCCGATCAATACTCTGGTTTTCTGTAATACCAAGCGTGAAACCGATGAGGTGGCCGATAACCTGAAACAGGCAGGTTTTAATGTCCTTGCCCTGCATGGTGATATGGAACAGCGCCAACGTAACGAAACGCTGATTCGTTTCGCCAATGGCAGCGCCTCAATTCTGGTAGCTACCGATGTGGCGGCACGCGGCCTTGATATCGACAAGCTGGATGCGGTTATCAACTTTCATATCGCCAAAGATCCGGAAGTTCATACCCATCGTATAGGGCGGACAGGCCGCGCCGGTGAGCGCGGTTGCGCTTACTCCTTTTTTGCCGAGAAGGAAGGCCACAAACTACTGCGCATGGATCTGACACAGGATCCGCTATCCGACCCAGATACACCACCACCAGCCAGCATATTGAGTGAACCTCCTTTCCAGGCACCTATGGCTACCCTGCAGATCGATGGCGGCAAGAAACAGAAAGTTCGCCCCGGCGATATCCTGGGTGCACTGACCGGCGGCGATCGTCCGATTAACGGTAAAGATGTTGGCAAGATAAACGTGCTGGATCAAACGGCTTATATTGCGATTAAACGCAATGTGGCAGCACAAGCACTAAAGAAAATTGAAAACGGAAAGCTGAAGGGGCGTAAATTCCGGGTACGGCGTATTCGAGGATAATTCATTTAATATAATTGAATGATGCTTTTATAGGCCGGCGGCACGTTACTAGTCAACATAAGTAGAAGAACGCACTGCTACACCGATGGTAGGAGGCACTAAAGCCACGGTTATTAGTGCTGCCGGACATACCCCGGGTATTTTGTCAATGGATATCTCGCGAAGGAAAATATGATTCACTTCCACGGTGGATCTTTTTACCAGCCACTGAATTCAACCACCTGGAGCGATCCTAATCGTAGGGTACTGCGAGAACACAAGCACCCACAAAGGCCTGGACTTAAAGCCTGCCCCTCTACTACCCTAGTGGCGCAGGAGTTGTAAGAGAGGAATGACTTTGATTGGCGACGAGGTCCATTGCCAAGTTTTCAGATGACTTATCCGGGAACTTTGTCTATGAGCTTTCTTATTCAGTGTATTCACTGGTTGGCACTCTTGGGGTGCTTCTATCTCAGTCTGCGCTTGTTTCGCGACCTCGCGGATCTAAGCCAGTGGATTGTGCAAACTCCACGTAAAGTTACAATGTGGACCTTCTATAGACGACATAAAATTGCTATTGCCGCTGGGATATTATGGTTGATATCAGCACTTACGCTATGGTTTTCTGGCGCTGGCTCTGTTGTCATTTTCTGGATTATCAGTGCCCTGTCTGCATTCACCTTCTACTCCGGATATATCAATCCAACTATTATGATGCGCGCACAACAACACAATGCGCGCTATTTCTCCATAGATGAAGCCCGAGAGAGCCTATCCCCTGATACTAGCCTGATAGTAATTGACGCCCACGGTGAAGCCAGAGGTCATCCCGATGATCAAATACTTCGGCCACACGTTGCCGGTACGAAAGAGGGTCTGGCCGGAGAGAACGTAGTAATGACATATTGTGGTCTGACCAATATGGGGATTGCCTACACTCCCGAGATTGATGGTGAAACCCTGGATTTAGGTGTTATGACCCAGATCGAGAATAATTTGGTAATGTGGGATAAAAAAACCGGGCAGCCAATTCAGCAGTTTTGGGGTACCCGTGAAGATGCAGGCCCCAGAGGACCGAGGATGCCTGAGTGGCCCAGCTATCGGATGCCATTGTGGGCTTTTGAGAAAGCGTTTCCCAATGGGAAAATATTTCTGAACCCAATACCAAATTTTACCGACAACCCATTTTTAGCTATCTACGATCGCCTAATACATATAATCTTCACTCACGCAATCTCAGATCAAGCTAAAAAAGAGGAACCCACGTTCCCTACCATTAAAAAGTTCGACAAGCGGCTGCCGAATAAAACCAAAATTTACGGTGTTAACATCGGCGATGACTATGTAGCTTATACGGAAGATTTTATTAAGGATCACGATGGACTATTAAACATACAAATTGGTGGGCGAGATATTGTCGCCGCTTACCACTCAGACCTCGATAGTGTTGGCATTTATTATAATGACAGCGGCAGGCAAATCAACAACGTACAGTTCGGCGGAGAGAGCAATGTTGGGAAGTTAGCCCGCGTTGAGACGATGAAACCTGAAGCTTACTGGGTCGTCTGGCAGAATTTCTTCCCTGAAACAGATGTAAATCGTCCCCCCTTGACTTGAAGCGCTTTTCTAGCATGGGTTAATCCCAAGCTTTGAATCTTATTATTTTCCAAGCTTATTAATAAGGAATTTAGCACGATCCACTGTTTCAACTAATTTTCGGGGTACAGCATTGTCTTCCCAGTCCTGCATAAAGACCACTGACATTCCACTATTCAGATCACTAAACCCATACTGCCCATAGGAACCCGCAGTGTAGATGACATTGTATTCTGGTAAGTACCAGGCTTGAGACCCGTATGCCACAGGAGTACCCAGTGCATTAGCAAGGGACTTGCCACTTTCTGATTTTCCAAGAAGGTCTTTGTCAAGATTCTTTACAGAATCATAGAAGCTCTTTGGAGCCTTTCCCTGGGCGATCCACTGATGAAAAAGTGCATAGTCGCGCAGGGTGGTACTGATACCATAGGAAGGACTAGCAGTTCCATCAACCGTTAAGGCAATGGAGCCGGAACTATTTGCTCCAAAGTCATTAAAGAGATCCGAAAGAAGCTTGTTGAATGGGTGCCCCGAAACTTCCTCTGCTAGTATGGCCAGTAGGTCGGTATTTTTATCATTGTAAGTATATACTTCACCCGGTTTATTTTGGACCTTAGCATTCTTAATAGCATTACGATGTCCCGTTGGTTTGCCTGGCTTTAATCCTTGTTCAATCTCAAATAAGTAGGCTTCACCTCCGGGCACATGATAATCCGTAGCGGGCAACAAACCGGAGGTCATATCAAGTACTTCTTGGACTTTGGCTTTGCCAATTTTTGAACCGACAAAATCAGGTAGATAGTTTTCAATCGCCTGATTAGGGTCGATCTTACCTTCATCAATCAGCTTTGAAATAATGACCCCTGCGTAAGTTTTAGAAGAAGACTGCAAAAGCTGAGTTTGATTGTGATCAAGCCCATTATCATAAAACTCTCCAATAATTTGGTTACCCTTCATAACCAGGAAACCTTTGGTTTGCGTCGCAGTTAGTGACTCAACGAAAGGCCATCCCTTACGAATATCCAAACTTATATTAAAGGGCTTTTTAACGACCTCCAGCTTGGCTGGTTTTTCTGCCTCCATGATATGTACTGTACCGAAAATACCATACTCATCCCAATGCATGGACGTATATCTATAGTAAGGCCAACTTTGCATATTATTCTGATTAATTTCAGAAAGATCGAACGGACGATAAAAATCATTAAGTGTTACCTCGGTTTTTGCAAATGAGGGAGAAACATTACCGACTACCAAGATCAAAGCTGCACTCCAGGCCATAAAATATATTCCACCGCGCCTTCTTGATTTTAGATTTTTTGACATAGAGATATTTCCAATTTTGTTTAAGTAAATACAGTTTCGAGAACTACAGCTACTGCAATTACTGTGAATTTCCTATATGTTTCTTCAAATACAATAAAAATGTTCTGTATAGGGTGCAGGCCAAAGAAATAATCAAATCGATCAAAGAGTCTTTTAGTCATGAATAGACAAACACACTCAATAGCAACGTATTTATCGAAGCATAAAGGCACTCAGGGAATGTTTTTACAACGAGAAACCCAGTTATATACAATCTTCAAAATTCAGAATCGCAAAGTTAATAGGTTTGAGCCCTCTTAAGGCGTTCGCACCACCATCAAGCGCTCTTCTGTCATATCGGCGATTGCCCAACGCACCCCCTCACGGCCGAGGCCCGAGTCCTTTACCCCGCCATAAGGCATATTGTCCACACGCCAGCTGGGTACGTCACCAATAATAACGCCCCCTACTTCCAAGGTATCCCAGGCCTTCTGTGCTCGATATAAGTCTTTGGTGAAGATCC
The DNA here is from genome assembly GCF_041447265.1 of Microbulbifer epialgicus. NCBI lineage: Bacteria > Pseudomonadati > Pseudomonadota > Gammaproteobacteria > Cellvibrionales > Microbulbiferaceae > Microbulbifer > Microbulbifer epialgicus. The sequence goes on along the minus strand of NZ_JBGMEK010000039.1, from coordinate 1,552 downwards.
CCGCCTGCAAACCAAAGGCACTATCGTTGACTCGCTCAAGGACCTCATCGAAATCATCAAAGGGTTCCAGTACTGCTACAGGGCCAAAGGCTTCCTGTTGAACAACTGAGCATTCGTGAGGCACACTTTCCAATAGAGTTGGATCTAGCATGGCGCCATCACGGCTACCGCCACACAGAAGTGTGGCTCCGTCATTAATTGCTTCTTCAACCCATCCGTGCAGTCTCTTTGCCTCTCCTTCGGAGATCATCGGGCCAATAAAAGTCCCTTCGTCTTTCGGATCCCCCTTTTTAAGCTTTTGCGTCTTCTCCACTAAGCGCTGTTTCAGATCTTCATACAGGCTTTTATGTCCATAGATACGCTGTACGCCAATACAACTCTGCCCAGATTGATAGAAGGCACCAAAAATCAGACGCTGCAAAGCGTCATCTAAGTCTGTATTTTCATCGATAACACAAGCGGCATTACCGCCCAGTTCCAATACCACCTTCTTACGCCCTGCCCTGGCCTTTAGGTCCCAGCCAACAGCGGGTGAGCCCGTAAAGCTGAGCAGCTTGAAGCGGTCATCCACGGTAAAGAGGTCTGCACCTTCTCGATGACAGGGCAACACAGAAAATGCGCCCTTGGGCAGGTCTGTTTCGGCCAATACTTCTGCGATTATGAGTGCGCCTATCGGTGTTCGGCTTGCAGGCTTCAATACAAAGGGGCAACCCGAGGCTATGGCCGGTGCAACTTTATGAGCAGCCAGATTTAAAGGAAAGTTGAAAGGTGAAATAAAGGAACATGCGCCCACAGGTACCCGCTTTACAAATCCCCGGTAGCCCCTGGTGTTCTTGGAAATCTCCAGATTGATAATCTCGCCATTGATACGTACGGTTTCTTCGGCGGCAACACGAAAAGTATCGATCAAGCGGGTAACTTCTCCGCGGGAATCATGAATTGGCTTGCCAGCCTCAATACATAGTGACTGCGCCAGCTCTTCAAAGCGCTCATGAAAGCGCTGAACACAGTGATTAAGAACCTCCTGGCGGCGATAAGGAGGCAGCTTTGCCATAGGCTTCTCAGCTAGAAGCGCCCAATCGATCGCGCTGTCAATAGTTCTCGTATCCGCCATAGCTACGCGGGTTGCCACCTCACCTGAATACTTATCGGTGACCTCTAGATCCTCATTGGCGAATACGGCTTCATTAGCTAGATAGTAAGGGTATGCCTTTTGCAGCACGATTATTTCCTTTTAAGCGGTGGCTTTGGATTAGCAGGCATACTGAGTGCCGACGATAAGCTTCCCGAGTGTATAGGTTACGGCCGACCATTAATCAACCAAGATATTCTTATCAGTGAGATAGCAAGTTAAGATTAGAAGCGACAAAAGAAAGGCAATTGCAGGGGGACTAATGAGAAGTAAATATCAATGAATCACCACTCTCCTTAAGAGTGGTGATTCTGGAAAGAAGCTTTAGATAGCTAGAGTTTAGAGCGAGCCAGACCACCAGCAGCTTCTTTTTTGCCGCTGGAGCCCTAGCCCGATTACAACCAATTGTTTAAAAACTCC
>NZ_JBGMEK010000038.1:0-47411 GCF_041447265.1 Microbulbifer epialgicus | reverse complement strand
CACCAATGACAACTAGAGCGCAGAGCTTACTCTCTTCTGAACGCAGGCCGCTATAGATGCCATATCAGATTATTTTCAGATTGCAAACAAATTTTCAAGTTAAATATAAAAATTAATTCACTAAAAACATTATCAGGAATTTCTAATTTTAAATTCTGCGCAATACTGAATTGCACCCAATGCTGTCGAATTCAAAAATTTGGAGGATTCTATGCCATACACATATCAATATGGTGGCCCATCTGGGAAAGAGCATAAACTTGACGTAGCTGACGATCTGGTTGTGATAAGAACTCAGAAACATAAATCGCTAAAAGATTCAGTTCATGGCGCCCAAAGTCAGAAAATTATGAAAAAATTCACACCTGTAATAAGTTATGACGATGCAGACGTTACTGTCCTGAAGTGCCGTGACGAAAAAAAGAATCTACTTTCGCTTCGTGATGCTGCCAGAAAAGCATTAAAAAAGGAGCCAGATGTTCGGTTCGCCGGTCGTGTATTAAGAGAAGAAGGTAATGGTAGTCCAATCCTCTATACAGAAAATCTATTTATTAAGTTTAGAGATGACATAGATGAAAAAAAATGTGAATCTATTATAGCTGAGTGTCAGTTGACAGTTAAAGAACGCGTTACTTATGCTAATAATAGCTATTTTGTTCAGGCAAAAGAGGGGATTGGTCTAAAAATTTTTGAGTTATCGAAAGACTTACTTAATAAGCCAGAAGTGGAATTGTGCCATCCTGAATTAATTAAGAAAATGGGACGTAGGCAGATAGGTATTAATCAGTGGCATCTTGCGCCAACTAAAATCAATGGTGTTGTAATTGATGCCCATATAAATTTAATGGACGCCTGGAAAGATACAAAAGGTGAGGGAGTTGTAATCGCTATTATTGACGATGGTGTTGATGTAGATCATGAAGAATTTTCAAGTACTGATAAGATTGTTTCTCCATGGGATGCAACGTTGCGTACCAACGATCCTAGACCTAAAGCTGGTGACAATCATGGGACTCCCTGTGCTGGAGTCGCTTGTGCAGATGGGAATTCTGGTGCATCAGGCGTGGCCCCAAAGGCCAAGTTAATGCCGATTAGATTTGTATCAAGCCTTGGTTCTTTAGCTGAAGCAAATGCTTTCGCTTGGGCAGCTGACCATGGTGCAGACGTGATTTCATGTAGTTGGGGGCCAGAAGATGGTAATTGGTGGGATCCAAACGACCCAAAACATCAACTTCAACAAGGATTACCCGATAGCACTCGGCTTGCGCTTGATTACGCAATTAATAGCGGTCGCGAAGGTAAGGGTTGTGTGATTATTTGGGCAGCAGGTAACGGCTATGAAAATATAGAAAATGATGGTTATGCTAGTTATGAAAAAGTGATTGCAGTAGCTGCCTGCAACGATAGAGGTAAACACAGTGTTTACAGTGACTATGGAGAATCTGTATGGTGTGCATTTCCTAGCAATGACAGCGCTTGGCCTCCTTATGACCACCCTGACCCCCTGACCCCCGGAATTTGGACCACTGACAATAGTGGGGGAAGTGGCTATAATCCCGGAAAGCAAAAAACCACCGATTTACCACCAGGAGATACCCTTGGTAATTATACTGGAAGCTTTGGAGGGACTTCTAGTTCTTGTCCTGGGGTTGCAGGAATTGCAGCACTGATTTTATCAGTTAACCCAGACCTTAATTGGCAGCAAGTTAAAATGCTAATCCGGCAATCTTGCGAACGTATTGATGAAAACAATGGTGATTATAACGAGCAAGGCCATAGCCCACTTTATGGCTTTGGAAGGCCTGATAGTGGTCAGGCTGTAAAGTTAGCCATAGCCGCAGTCAAATAAACAAAAGTATTTTATACTTGACCTGATATTCATATGTTCTCTGTCAGGTCAAGATAAATTTATAAGGCCTCCCCTTATTTTATAAAATTGTTTAACTGATTTAAGTGTAAACTACTAATAATTTATAACAAGCCTAACTGCTTGTTATTAGAGTAAGTATCAAACTATATTGATTTAATTATAATTTATGAGCGGATGTATAACTTCATTTACAGAAAATTTTCAACCCTCTGGATTTGATTTTTTGTCAAGCTGTGTTTTTTTTAAATCGATATCACACGGTGTAGATTTTCCTAATATATAGCCAGCAATAGTGCCCAGCAAGCCTATAACAGGGGCTATTTGATCTTCAGAGTATCCAGCAACAATTAAGTAAATTGCAGAAATAACGATCAATATCGTTCCACATGCGCGAAGAACATCTCCGGGGTTTTTTCCCTTATTAATTAAACATGCCATAATTAATACAAAAATTACGCCAAAAGCCAAGATACTAATGCTTGAATAAAAGCTTAAAGCATGTACCGGCGTAATATTTTGAGTCATGTCTGTTACATTCATGGACTCCTCATGCCTTGCGTTAGAAAGATCATCTTCAATACTTGCTTCTAGCGCATTAATATCATCTTCACTCATTCTTTTGCTCTTTCAATTTACTCTTTAAATTCCTTGTGAGTTCTTTATATTTTTTAATAGCATCCTCATAACTCTTAATCCTTTTTTCGAGAGATTCAATTTTTCGGTTTAGTTCATTTACTTTTTGTAAAGCTTTCTCTAGGTTATCCTGTGCTATAATTGCATCTCTTCTGATTGCAATATTGGCTTCTTCATTATTTACTATTCCCGAGATTTCTTTATGAGCTTTCTCTAAATACTGTGAACTTGAATGACTATCTATTTGCACCTCAGAATGTACACAGGTTGAAATAGCAAGGATGACTATTGTAATTAAATATTTTTTGATGCTTAGTGGCATATAGTTAAACCTATCTGCTTAGAATTACCATATTTGTTATTGGCTGAATATAAATTATAGTTGAAAAATTGCTTCTAATTAGTCAATAAGAATGTTTAATACTAATGTAATCGATGTCTTGGATGTAGACGGCTTGCAATGGGCAACTTGAGTTTCAAGCGCTTTTAATCGAATTTTGAAGTTATTTAGGCAATGTCGTAATCAGGCTCTTTGAGCGTCACTAAGATACACAAATATATCAATGTAAGGGTTTTCGCTACAAAGTTCAGTAAGCCGATCCCAGTCCCCCACTTGATTTTTTTGAAAATATCCTTCTTGACCTCCATCCGTAAAACAAGGGAAGATTCCGTCAATACTCCCGAGTACTCTCCCAGATGGTAACAATTTACTGGTTAAGTATCTATCGCATTTAAGATTAACTGAATCTATGTCCTTTTTTACTCTTTACAATTAGTCAACTTTTTTATGCTAATGTAGAAGTGATGCTATAGATATCTGCTCTCAATTTGAATTGATACGAGGGGCATGTCTGAATTAGATGAAAGAGTCGGAAGGAACTACAGTGACTAGTCGCCGTCTGATTTTATTTTTCGATGGAACCTGGAACACACCTGATAATGCAGGCCAGGTTACGAATGTAGTCAAATTACTCCGTGCTATACCAAGTGTGGGCGGCGACATATCCCAGATCACTTTTTACGACAAAGGTGTCGGCACGGGTGGTTTCAGCGACAGGATTATTGGAGGTGTTTCCGGCAAGGGACTTGATGAAAACGTTATTGATGGATATCGCTTTCTCAGTAACAACTATGTAAATGGTGATGAAATCTATATCTTTGGGTTCTCACGGGGTGCGTATACCGCGAGAAGCCTTGCTGGGTTCATTGGTTTGGTAGGCTTGATACAACCAAAGCATCTTGGTCGCAAGCTTATAGAGGTCATCACTATCATGCGCCAAAATATTAAGAAGGAATACAAACAGGCTGCCATTGATAGAATCGACCTTCAATCAATTAAGAAAGTCCCTATCGAATGCGTTGGTGTTTGGGACACTGTCGGTGCCCTAGGTATTCCCGGTGATTTGGGCAGGCGTCTCTACAGGAAGCCATATTCATTCTCTGATGTCAAGATCGGATCGAATATAAAGGTTTCCCTCCACGCTGTTGCAATTGATGAGAAACGCAGCGCATTTGCGCCAACGTTATGGGCATCCCAAAATGGTGCTCCACCGCACGAAAATCAAATTGTCGAGCAGGTTTGGATGCCTGGGGTCCATTCAAATATCGGTGGGTCCTATCCAGATAGTAGACTTTCGGACATCGCGCTCAGCTGGATGGTAGCTCGTGTCACTAAGTATACAGACCTCATTCTTGATAAAAAATGCCTCCCAAACCCAGATAGCTTTGAATCCAACATCGCAGGAACTGGTTACGAGAGTCGATCTATATTGTATCTGACCTCTAGGCTTTATCCCTATCAACGCCTGATGAATCAGACAGTACCGAATAGTAGAGGTATCGGTGAGTGGTTTCGACGCAAATTCGAGAGCACTGACCGACGCAACTTACTGCCTGCGGGTCTTAAAATAATATCTGAGATGCTCCACATATCTGCACTTAAGCGCTGGAAGCTGCCAGAGGTGAGGCACGATGTAGTCTATCAAAATAGTAGTCTGCAGCCGTATAGGCCGGTGACACTGGAAGCGGTAATTCGAGAACGCAACTTACCTGTCGTAGATATGTATGGTGAATTAATCCCGCCCGAAAAAGTACCTTGGCCAGAGATATGATCTACGCCCTAGGTATCGAAAAATTGGTGAGCAAGCGGCTAGACCAATGATAAGTTGGATTAGTTCAGACCAAATCTGATCCAGGGGCCACTCTTTGCCGATTTGGAAAAGGATGACATCTCAGTAGAACGAATGAGAAAGGCTGGAGTCGGTATAGCTTCTACGAATCAAATAACGGCAGAACTCGCAATCGACTGGGCCAATGAAACCGGGCGATCTATGCAGCCAATTATGTATGAAGAGGTATTGAAGCATTTAGTTGAAGGTTAGCCTAACTTTTCGTCGGGCTGACCGGAAGTGTAATTTATAAAACTCCCCCATTCTTGCTTCTTACCAGGGAGAAAAACCTTCACACTATCCATCACCGAGTACATACTATTTTGGGAAGAGCAAGGAGCTTGGTTACAGGCATGGAGAAGATTTCTGGAGCTGTTGGATCAACAGTCTTTGCTTAACTGGGAGGAGGTCTTTTCTGATGGCAGCTTTGCACCAGCAAAAAAAGGGGCTTCGAAATCGAGAAAACCAAGCGGGGCAAGGGTTCAAAGTGGATGGTCGATGGCAAAGGTATTCCACTGGGAGGCACCATTACTTCGGCCTCACCAGCAGAAGTAAAGTTATTACACCCATTGCTTGGTGTTACGTATAAAGATACAAAGATTCATCGCTTAGTTTATGATAAAGCGGCGGACTCTGATCCTCTTCGAGACAGTCTGTTGAGCCGTGGAATCGACCTTATCTGTCCACACAGGATAAATAGAAAAAAGCCTCAAGGCAGGATGGTAGAAAGCTCAGAAGGTATACTCGCCGTTAGAAACTTGAGCGGACTTTTACGTGCCTTGGAAATTACCGCCGTTGGTTGTTAGATGGGAGCGATATTTGTCTACTTATCGTGCTTTTTTCTATATTGCATGCATGTTAATTACGTTAAAGAAGTTATGAAACAGCTTCTAGTACATGCAACACTTGGAAGTATCAAGCGTATTTGACTGCTACTAGGGTAGGGCATACTTTGAGTAACAGATTTAGATACATTGGATGTCTCTAAACGTAAGTGGTACGCAAACCACATACTTTAATGAAAATGTGGCTCATGTACCGCTTACGAAAAAGATACCCCCATACTATGCTCTCCTTGCGTTGATAGATTTTATTTACATATATAATTGGCGGCTTCGTTAAGTAGTATAATTTTTAGAGTTAAGCTGTTGTAAATGTATCGCCTGAAACACATTGCTAATTTTTATGTCCCATTTGATATTCTCACTTTCTCAGCATGAAACACTACATTCCAAGGTCTTCAATTAGTAGGCGGAAGTTCAGCGTGGGGTCTCCACATGTAGACAACGGAATCTTTCGTCTCTTTCCATCTCTAAGTAGTTCGACAGCAATACTTACCTCTCCACGAAGCTCATCCTGTGTTACAAGAAAATCAAAGCTTACGAGCCCCTTTTCCGAACACGCCCTACATTCGGCAGGAGTCGTTGGTTGAAAAAATCCTTTTTTACAAATAGTTTTACCGTCTACAAGTAGGGAAACTGAAAAGGAACCAGGAATTTTCAATCTATCCAAATTTTTTATGCGAACCGACACTCTCTTTGTTTTCTCAACGCTTAACATATGCGTTGCGAATATATTCCCTAGCAATGGGATACGTTCAATTATTTCAGGTTGCGTTGGGTGCTCATATCCAACTCCTAGCGCGTGTGAATCAATGCTTTCATCTGCCTGCCAAAAGTCATTCGTGGCCCCTTTCTTAAAAGGTGATAGGTTTGCGGTAATTGGGTTGGTGAGCCAATCACCGTCATCCGGGAGGCGAGTGCGAAAAGATTCAGATGAGGTAGCATCATGCTGTTGCTGCCACTGCCACCATAATCTATCCCAATTGCAATGGAAGAACCAAAATATAGGATCGAATGCCGCAACGTTCTGGTCCTCCATGGTAGTTCCACATGCTAGATGCCCACTATCGTGAGCTCGGATAATTCCGCTCGTAGAGCGGCTTGCTGAATCCCAGCCGTTGAACTTTTCCCACCATGCACTTCCAAGAGCTTCAAAGATGTCTTCACTAACTGTGAAATCATCCAGGCTCTTTAAAATTTCCACTCGAGAAAGTCGTTCAGTCGGCTTCCCAGCTTCCGCACGAACCTGATTTCTAAGGTCTGTGAGAGTTTCTGGATATATAAATTTATCAAATGGTGGCTCAAATAAAGCTTCTGGAATTTCTCTCTCTTGAATATCCCAGTACGGCATTGTTACATCTTCACAGCCTTCAATACTTCTAAGAGCATCTTCAAATTTCAGCAGGTATATTCGGTGCCAAGGGTTATATCCATTTTCATGGTGCCGGCAATAAGCATTCGGCTTAGGAAGCCAGTGAATTCCGGCTAATTGGTAATAACTTTGTGGGTCATTTGGGCTTTTCGAGAGAATCCCTTGGAATGCCTTTTTGAATTTAAATAGTTCTTTTTCGCTTAATTTAGATATATTGCGTCTAACGCGTAATCCTTGGGGGGGGAGAGGCATTGACGTACCAGGCTTGTCAGTTCCTCTTGGGCATTCGTTTACGATCCAATTTTCAAAAGTTTTGACGCGTTCATCAGACCATCGCGGGCGGCCCTTTGGCATGAATCCATTCTTCGTTGTGATATAAATCTTGGTGGCCGATCGACGTACTCCGACATATGTAGTGAGATCGATGAGTCCACCCATGCATTTTTTGTCTTCAGGAGTAAAAAAATGACGGATATGCTCAATATAGGTCGGCTTCTCTATTATTATATCTTCAGTCATGTTGACTTCCTGCTTATTAAATGTTGAAGATGAAGTCTAGTTTTATCTAACCGTTATTGAATCTAAATTTTATAAATACCTAACAGTTTACTAAAAAACTTCCACTCTATAGGTCTTTCGACGCTTAAACTTTGAGGCCAAACGATGACGATATTTTTTTCTATTTATGTCAGTTGAATAGATAGATTTATACACACTAATACAAGCTCGAGAATGTAGTTGTTACTGTAGTCGAAATCAAATTATCCGTACCAATTACAGCTCAATTTTGTCGACAATCAACGGGTTTATGGCTTTTTTGCTGAATTATAGGGACAACATAGAGTGAAAAATACGTAGTTGAAAGATTGCCTTCCTTTCAAGATGTTGTGTGTGAATGTAGCCAGGCAGACAGCATGGCATTATTTACTTCCAGCGAGCCGAGTAGGGCGAAATCCCCGCAATGGGACGTTTCGTCGTCACCACCCTCACACGGCCACATTAAGCAGAAATATCCGCCGCGCGGTGGCTTCTGCGGGTATTAAAAAATCTGCCAAGTAGCATAATTTTCGTCATAGTTTTGCAGCGTATATTTTGGCGCAGGGCTGTGATTTGAGGACCTCTCGGGTGCTTCTGGGGTACTATGATTTTACAACGATTGAGATACGCATATGATTAGCCGCGGCGGTATAGAGGCATGGAGCCCGGTGGATGGGTTTATTAGATATCTGATTCGTGAGTTGGGTGTTAGCGTACAATTATTGACAGAACTCCAAGGGCCGCCGTTCGCCCCGCCTGAAGAGAAGTCCAGGTGCATAAAACCAATTTCGTCCTCTATTTGAGTGGCGGACGAATTGCGTGAATTACCTTCCTTACCCTCAAGGCATGCAATCCTTCTTGGATGGGCTTCAGAGCTACCTGTCTTAGTTAAATTAAAAGAGCTTCCAGAACATAACAGGCCGCACTCCGATGATCCAGATTACTGGAACGTATGGGTCGGAGCAGTTGAACGAGACGTAAATGAATTGGGAGCCTGTTGTTAAAGACTGGCAAAAAGGTGACGAGGACGAATAAAAACCATATTGTTTGGAGGAAGCACTTACAACTGCCATTATGGCTCGATCCTGTTTAAAGCGTCAGAAATAAGCTCTTCGGGAGGCTCCTCGTAGATTAAAGTAGTCGACGGATTCACATGACCGGCTATCTTCTGCGCAATCTTGACTGATTTCTTCTGTTTATGGATGACATTAGTTATCTGCGAACGTCGGCCGCTATGTGAACTGGCTTTCTCAATACCAGCCCAATCACGAAGCATCAGAGCCATATGTTCTTGCAATGTGCTGGGAGAGTAAGGGCCACCTTTTTGAGTAATGAAAAGAGGGGAGGAGGGCTTCAACTTTTCCCCTTTATCAAGCCGAAGCTGTACATAGTCGATCAGTGCATCTCTGAGATGCTGGTCAACCATGGGTAAGTCCCGCGACTTACCTTTGTGTTGTTTAATCGGAGGGTAAAAGTTCTTTGGGTTAATTTCTGCACCTAACCTGGCTAACGCTTCAATCTGCTTAACCATTTGGTCAAACGCCTGAGAGCATCAAAGCTTATAGTTTTGCGTTGGTATTGGGTTAATGACATTTTAACGGATTATGGCAGGGTATCTAGCTAAAAAGCCAGATCTATAAGTGGCTATTCGAACGAAAGCCATAAGTGTAACTAGCTTGTAGTTGCTTTTTTGATCAGCTTCATCCACGTGAAGTTACCAGTGCATTTCATAGGTAGATTCACTTATAAACCTATTAGCACGATGCTTTTTCGGTTCACTTGTCCAAAGGTTTTTCAGAGTTGCGTGAGTAATTTGGTCTTAGGAAAAGGCTATGATGTGCTCCAATGTTTGTATGCGAAAACACCTGGAACCCTGGAACCCTGGAACCTTAGAACCTTAGAACCTTAGAACCTTAGAACACAGTGGACATCCAAGTAAAGTACTTAATCAGTATTCATACAAAGCCCTTATTAATCAATAAGTTATCATAATTTTGGCCAACTAAAGTACTTAATTGCACAATTATTTATCATTGCGGAATCAAAATTTCACTTTCCCAACTAAAGTACTTAATTGAACGACCAGTTTTAGGCCTTGGATAACGTCTTCAATTCCGCCTTATCTTTCCTGGGTCACTAACATATTGAATAACCTAGATTTTAAAAGAAGGGACGGGCGTAACTTCATGTTAGATAGAGGGCCAAATCAGCAAAATGATAGCCAATTCCAACCCAGCTCAATATTAGAGACCGATAGTTCTAACGCTTTCGAATTGATTATATTAAGTATTTTTCTATAAGATTTTTAAGGGGCCGCCATGGATATCGGTTATTTGATAAAGTCTAGGCAGATTTTTCACGAAGCTTTTTTAACTTTTTGATATATTCTTTTACTTCAATGGCACGGATGGTTGCTAAGTGGCCGGTCGTCCAAAGTATCTGCGATAATTGAGGATATTAGTAAAAATTTTGCCTTGAGATGACGAGTTATACTTTGCTCGTATATTTGTCATAAAGAAATATAAATGGCTTTTGGTTATATTTAATTCGTTTTCTATCGCTTTAATGCAATAAAAAGAAGCGATCTTGAACTAATCAATGTATTAGAAGATAGCCCCGCTGACGATTAAACCCAGTGGACTTTTCAAGATTTTTATTCGAGGATGAATGGCGGGTGACAAAGATATCTTTTAGGGGCGGATGTATTTGCCAAGCCAGCATGCCTGACGAGTTTAATCTACTTGAAATGGAAAGCCTATATTCCGGGTATGGAGTATCGCCGATCTATATCCCCCAATTCGGGGTTGTAACTTGAAGTCACAAGGAAAATCAATGGGATTCTATGATTTACAACCCTCTTTAATATTGTGCAATATTCCCTTCAATTTCGTCAAACAGCCTAAGATCTCCCAACAATCAATCTGGTACCAGCCAACCCATATGATAGTTGGGGTGGTATAAATACAGTGGGGTTTATTAATGATCTCATTTACATAAAATGCAGTCATATGTTACCGCAGGATAGTAAACATGGTTTTCGGAAATGGCGGTTAAATAAATTGGATATCTGTGTTATTTCTTAATTAACACACAGGTAAACCACCGCCTCTGGCGGTGAGACTTGACAAGGCTCAGCCGTTCCGGCGTGCAGAGTAAAAATATGGCCTCCATGAACCGGCAAGTTCTATAAGGAGGCCATATGCGAGATTGGCAATGCCAAGCTCACGTGAAACATTATTGCAGGTACCACGTGGTATTTGTGCCCAAGTATCGAAAGAAAGCGTTATTTGGGACATTGAGGCGGGAGATTGGAGCAATATTCCGAGACTTATGTCGTCAAAAGGGCATTGAGTTAGTCGAGGGGTACGCAATGAGGGATCACATTCATATGCTGTTAATGATTCCTCCGAAGTTTAGTGTTTCCAATACGATTGGGTTTCTGAAAGGGAAATCTGCGATCCAGATATTTCGGAAGTACAAGCATGTACAGAGAAATTTCACAGGAAGACACTTTTGGGCTCGGGGTTACTGCGTGAGTACAGTGGGGCTTGATGAGCAGATGATTCGAGAGTACATCAAGAATCAAGAGGTCGAAGGCAAGAGCAGATTCAACTAGCGGGGTTGTAACTAGCCTCCTCTGGGGGCTTTCACCATACCACCCGCTATGCGGGTGGTTGCTGATTGTCGCTCTAGTTTGTTCTAATTTCAAAAATTAGTGTCTTTATTGATTGCTAAAATTCTTAATTAAATACTGACTTACCCTTTTGATGGCCTAAATAGTAGAGGGCACCATGATAAAGTCGATCAAGGATAATACTATCCATGGTAAGCGAATCAGGTCGATTTTAAATGACAGTTAATCCAGCCGATATGTTATTTTTCCACATCTTAGAACTTCGGATCTAGTTATATTCCGCTCCCTCCCATAAAAAAAGCAATAATCAGGGAGAAAAGGCCAAGCGAGGTAAATTGAATGGCGGCTTTCCTGAACTTAGGTACAGCAAAAGCGACCACCAATCCACTGATCAAACTAAACACCAGGCTTGTCCCCAACATAATTGCAGACAGCCAAAATATCGGCCCTGCATGCCCCTTGTGAATTAACAAAAACTGATGCCAAAGGTCGTGTTCTTTAATGTGGAGAGTAGCACTCTGCGGGTCTTTGCTTGGCTCCAGGTAAACCTCCCGTTTGTACCCATACCAACCGATATATTCATCTTCAAGGTAAAAATCCGGGGGCAGGGTGATTTGTTTTGGCTCGATAAGAGAGGAAACAACGCTGAGGGTTTCTGCCTCGCTTTTAGGTAATCCTTCAGGCAATGAGAGAGTATATTCGTATTCTTCTTCAGCTCCGCCTTTTATATCGAAAAGATAAAGTACACCAGTGGCAATGTACAATATTGCAATCGGTAAAAAAAAGCAGGAAAAATAGGTGTGGAGCTTAATCCACAATAAACGGTATCTGGATTTCATAGGCAACAAAGGTCGCAATGCAAGTGCATTGCGACCTGATAGTAAATAAAACAAATAAAGGAATTTAGAAGCGGTAGTCTACTGAAAGTCGGATGTCCCGGCCTGCCTCATAAATTCCAGCTACCATATCGTAGCCGGAAATATGGCCATAATCGGCTACGCTGGAGTGATCCCTGTAGTGTTCATTGAACAGGTTTTGGACCGCTAAATTAACATTCAGACTGTCATCTGCCAGGGGTTCCCAATGCAAGTAAACATCGAATACTTCATAACCGGGCTTATCGACTTCTGCGACACCATCGGCCCAACCTACCTCGGTAGAGCGACGTAATACCTTAATATTATTTAAATCTTGTACTATGGTAAGGTTCCAGCCCAATTCTAACTTAGATGAAAAAGCGTAATTGGCAGCGAAGTTCCAGGTGTCGCCGCGAGCATTTGCCACGCCGTTGTGTTCATACCCTTCTACAGTCTCTCCATCCAACTCAGAATCATTGTGGCTGAAAGCCGCACTGATAGTTAACTGATCCCACACATATGAGGCGCTGAGCTCAAACCCTTCAGTTACCAGTTCACCAACATTTTCATAGTAAATACCTGGCCCGGCTTGATCGAAAATTATGTCGTCGATAGTGCTGCGGTAGATTGCCGCTTTTAGATCAAGGCCGTCCAAGCTATATTCTAAGCCTAGCTCGGTGTTGTCTACGGTTTCAGCATCTAGGTCAGGGGCAATTGTTGACGCATCTAGGGTAAATCCATCTCCTACTTCCTTGCCACGCATAGCGGTTGCATGGCCCGCAGTAAAGGTAAGTGCATCGGTAAGTGAGTAACTCATGCCAATATTGGGACTGAAACCCTGGCTATCTGTCTCATCATCATGAGTCACGCGTTCCAGTTCGTATTCATCGTAACGCAGCCCAAAACTCAGCAACAGCGCGTCCGTAGCCTGCCAATGGTCCTGGATATAGGCCCCAAGAACCTGGCCTTCTTCAATGTAGGAAATCCCGCCTAAGAAGGAACGACCTTCCACTTCATCCTCACGGGCTTCGATGCCGTAGGTGAGGCTATGCTGGCCGATACTACTGGTATTACGTAAATCAAATCCGGTGGTTTCTACTGAGGCAATGTAGTCATAAAGCTCTCGCCATGCCTCTGATTGTGTGTGGTAAACAGTCGTCTCCAGATTGAATAGTTCATTAGGAGAGAACTGGTGGTTGATGACAGAGGTTTGCCGTTCGGTTTCCATTGGGTAGAGAGTAGCTCCCTGAAGAGCAGGCCAGTTAGGATGCTTACCAAACTCACCTGTCTCTTCCCTTTGTTCAAAGCTGACACTCAGCTTTTGATTTTCAGATAATTCTCCACTCAATTTTATAAAGGCAAGATCTTGGTCGGAAGTTGAGCCATAGATAGTATCGCCATCGCCATCTTTCATATTGTCGCGATTAACGGTGACAAAAGACCCGAGTAGACCCCAGTTGTCAGTAATCTTTCCATATACCGAAGCGCTGGCTTTGTCACCATCGTTACTAAAGTAAGCGCCTTTCACCATTGCGCCAAACTGCTCACCTTCATCAAGTAGGTCATCTACATCCTTGGTCTTAAAGCGGATTGCGCCTCCGATGGCACCAGCCCCGCTGGTAGCTTCACCGGCTCCAGCTTGCACTTCAACCCTCTCTAACAACTCAGGCTCTATTGATACCCGACCAATATGGTGGAAGAGGGTGCTGGTTTGCGGTGCACCATCAACGGTCACATTAAGAAGTGTGTCCTCCATGCCACGGACATAGATTTTTTGAGCAATAGCCAATGACCCACCAACAGATACGGAAGGCACTTGGCGGAAGATATCGCTAAGATCATTTGCCTGCTGCTTATCGAGCTCTTCTGGCGTGATCTCGGTATCACTTGCCACACCGACAACTACTACGGTTTCCATTGGGTTTTCAGCAGTACCCTCTTGATTCTGCACTTCCTGTGCCTGGCTGATGCCAGAGGCCAGCGCACTGGATACCATCAAGGGGAGTAACGCGTATTTATTGTGAGAAATGTTGCGGGCCATTGGCTGTCCTTCACAGAGTCACTTATTTGCAAATGCGAATTATTACCATTGCTTTTTGCGAAGTACAGCAGTGTTGCATTTGTTACATTTAGCGTTAGGCTATTCTAGAGCCCTGGCCTATGCGGGCTCCAAGCACATCGGTGGTTGAGCCGGAAGTATGATCCTCATACACAAGCCCCCGGCAGGGCGGTTGGAGGCCACCACTGTAGCGCCCACACTGTTTAGTTGGCGCCGCGCCAGGGCTAGACCAAGGCCAAAATTCTTGGATTTCGATGTACGCGACTGATCCACCCGGAAAAAGGGTTTAAAAATGCTGTCCAATAATGCTTCTGGCACTCCGGGCCCAGAATCTTCAACATCAATAACAAAGTTTCCATCCCGGTTTCTCTCAAGAAGGACGTGGACGGTCTGCCCCTCCGGGGTATAGCGCATTGCGTTGCGCAGTATATTTTCCAGGGCCTGGCCAACCGCTTGGTGATTGGATTGTTTTATTTCCGCAGAGTCTGGCAAGTAGGTACAGATAGTGCGATCGGGGAATTCAAACCGGGCATCCTCAACAATCACATCGATAAGATCTACCAGATCTAGATTTTCAATGCCTGCGGAAGGCTGCTCGTTGTCCAGCCAGGCAAGGGTAAGCGTATCTTCCACCAAGCGCCGTATATGGGAGGACTCCCGTTGAATGCGCTGGATATTTTTGTTATCTGAATGTGAAGTGCTGGCACTTTCGATAGCAATATCCAAACGAGTGAGAGGGGTTCTCAGTTCATGGGAGAGATCAGCAATCAACAGGCGTTGATTGACAATTTGCTCACCAATACGAGCGGCCATCTGATCAAAGGTTTTTGCCAGTTGGGAAATCTCATCGTCGCGATTGCCCAGTTGGCGATGTACACGTACATCGAAGTTACCGCGGCTGAACTCCCGAGTTGCCTGCTCCAGTTTGCGCAGTGGGTTCATAATGTGGCGGTAGAGCAATAGAGAGACTAAGGCCAAAATCCCCATGGGGAGGAGTATTTGAAGCACCAGCCGGGTAGTTTGCCAATAGCTGCCGGGGCGCATTCTATCGGGAAGGAGTATCAACAGGCTCGTTTGCTTAGTTACAAAAGGGATTTCCATCACCGGATTATCTTCAAAATACAGGTGAACCTTCCATTCAACATCGCGGCCCAGGTTGTATCCGATATAGCGATGCTCGTTACCCCTCTCACCAGCGATATGTGTCACTTCATACTGCGTAACGGTGGCCCAGGTATTCTCCTGTTTCTGCAATGCTTTTAGCCACCGATCTAACTTCGAATTATCGCCAGAGAGAAAAAGTGCTTCGGCCTCCTGACCCCACTGCTTCAACTCCTCCCGATGAGATGGCTCAAGCAGGCTCATCTGCTCCTCAGTACGGATGGTCAGGGAGTTGATCGTGTAAAAGAGGGCGACTATACCTGCGGTAATTAGGAGGCAAAGCTTCCAAAGGAGTTTGCGGCTCATTTTAGACAATACCCCTTGCCGTGTACTGTCTGCAGCCGGTCTCCACGCCAACCTGCACAGGCCAACTTACGTCTGATCCGACTTAAATGCATATCCAAGCTGCGATCATAAGCACCTAAAGTGCGGTTGAGAACCTGTTGAGAAAGGTATGCTTTACTCAGGACCTCCCCCCGATGCACCGCCAGCTCCCACAGCAGCTTGAACTGGATAGCAGTGAATTCAATCGCCAATTCCCCGGCAAAAGCTTGCTGAGCATTTAGGTTGAGATGGAGGTTATCGATTTCCATATGGTTGAGAGTTTCTGCCTGCACAGGCTGGCTCCGGCGCAATAAGGCCTCAATCCTTAATAGCAGTTCAGTCTTATTAAATGGTTTAGCCACATAGTCATCCGCCCCTTGGCGCAGTCCAGTGATCCTTTCCTCCTCGGCCCCCATAGCCGTTAGGATTATGACCGGCACTTGGTTTGTCTTGCGTAATATTTTAAGCAAGGAAATACCGTCCATTTCTGGAAGCATCAAATCGAGCAAAATTAACTGATGTTGTTCCTTCGCAGCTTGCAACAGTGCGCTATTGCCGTCATAGCAGGCATTCACCCGATACCCCGCGCTCTGGATCATTTCACTGAGTTGATTATTGAGCTCACGATCGTCTTCAACGATCAGGATATTGAATTGTGCAGGCGGTTTTTGGCTCATTGTGACATCGGCTGAAAATAAACTCTTTGAACGCCAAATTACCACAATGGGCAATGTCTAAATACAACTACCCGCTCAATGATCTCATCCTCTTGGTTAGAGATACCCCTTAAAGCTTTTCAGTCCTCTCGTGGCTGACTTTGGAATTGGGGAGTGAAGAGTTTTCAGCCACTTTTGCAAAGTGGCTGTGATTTTTAAGCTTTTGCTCGATTTCACTGATATATATGAGTTGATTATGTAGATAGGTACTCGGCCAGGCATTTCTCGTAGATCAAAGTCCTTAAGAACCATAAGCTCTTTTCAATATTCTGGGAATATTGCATGCAGTCTTACTGAGCAATAGGAATAGGGCGGGGCCTTAGGTTTCACTTCGCTGTCCGGTTGCAATCTACCGGTGTTTTAAAGTCAATTGAATGGATTCAAACCTTAGGATAGAATCCGAAGATAATTGATAATCATTACCATTTGCATTTTAGCGCTCAATCTGGTTAGAGGATCTGTTAGAGCGTTAAAACAATCTTAACAACGATGAATTTCTAACTTTTGGTAAATCATGAGCACAATGTTCAAGCGATCCGCGATTTTCAGTGCTATCGCCGCACTGATGTCTACACAAGTACTCGCAGAAGACTCCTCCGACAAGAATAGCCAGATTGAGGAAATCACTGTAACTGGTCAGAAGATCGAACGCTCTCTCCAGGATACAAAGGAGAGTGTTGCTATCTTTACAGGTACCACTATCGAACAGCGCAACTTAGTTACCATCTCAGATATTTACCAACAAACAGCGGGCGTTTCCGGTGATCAGTTCGGTTTCCGTGTTCGCGGTATCAGCAGTGGTACAACCGGTACCGCTCGCTCCGAATTGGCCAGTATTTATGTAGACGGTGTTGGCTTGTCTGGCTGGGTAAAAAATGAAGGCCCCAGCCAACTATGGGATGTGGATCAGGTTGAAGTATTGCGCGGGCCTCAATCCACCAACCTTGGACGAAACGCCCTGGCTGGTGCTCTAGTGGTCAATACAGCCGACCCGATTTACGCAAACGAAGCAAAAGTTCGCGCTGGAGCGGGCAATTATGGTAGCTATGAAGCCAAAGGGGTCGCCAATATTAATCTGGTCGACGGTGTTTCCGCGATTCGTATAGCGGTTGAGGAAAGCTACACCGATGGTTACGTGGATAATATTACCCATGATGAAGACGATTATGGCCGCGATGACAACAAATCCTATCGTTTAAAGTGGCTTCTGGAACCCTCCGACGATCTCCGCGTAATGTTCTCTCTGCAGCACCTGAACAATGAATATGGGGATTCCCGTATCCTGATGCCTGCCGCCGGTTACTCCGTTAAGGACCGTATATCTACCAACGACACTGATGGTAGATATGCACTCGATGCGAATCTGGCTTCATTGACCCTGGACTACCAAATCAATGACAGCTGGTCGTTCCGCTCCATTACCGCCGGTCAAGATGGTGAGAGAGTGAGAACTTCCGACTACGACCGCAGCGCGGCTGACGTGGAGAATGGCGGGGGAGTTATACTGCGTTATGCTGAAGATACAAATATTTCCCAAGAGTTTCGCGTTAATTACGAAAGCGATACCTTGCGCGGTAGTGCCGGCATCTATTACAGCCAGACGGACGCTTATAACACAAATGACACTCAGCTAGCACTAGACCTTGAGTCGATACTCAACGAAAGTTTGGGTGGTGGTTTCGGCACTTATTTAGTGGGCATTGGCTTATATCCTGCGAGTTATGATCTGCTCACCGGCGGCTATAACGATGTTGAAACTACTAACGTAGCGATATTTTCTGAATGGGAGATGGATCTTAGCCAAGATTGGGTTCTTAGTGCAGGCCTGCGTTATGACCGCGAAGAGCAGAAGTTGGACCTTCAAAATCTCGGTTCATCCAGCACTGATTTACCCCAAGCTATTACAGGTGATCCGAATCTGGACCCAGTCATTGAATTGATCAATGCCTCCCTGGTAGCACTATCCAGCAGTGACCCCCTGCAATCTGCAGAAACTGACTTCGAGGCGCTGCTACCTCATATCGGTGTGACTTACCGATTTAATGATGATGTATCCACCAGCTTCTTTATCAAAGAGGGTTATCGCTCTGGTGGTACAGAAATAACAATTGCTGGGGAGCAGAATCCCTACGACCCGGAATACCTTCTTAATTACGAATTCGCCCTTCGCGCATTGGTGTTGGATGGTCAAGGAACACTGAATGCTAACTTGTATTACGGTGATTGGACCGATCAACAAGTGAGCATTCCAGACCCGGATTTCGCAAGCAGTGGCTCCGCCTATTACATTATTGAGAATGCTGGGGAATCTGAAATCTACGGCATCGAAGTTGCTATTGATTACACAGTTAACGAAGCGCTAGCTCTTTACGCGACTGCAGCTCTCAGTAAAACTGAATACAAAGAATTTTCCTTGAACGGTGTATCTCTCGCAGGCAATGAATTCAAATATGCTCCTGAACATACTGCAAGTATTGGAGCAAATTACTTGATAGGTAACGGATTCTTCGTGAATGCCAATGTTACATACCAGGGTGAATCCTATGCGGATGACAGCAACGCTATTGAGTTAGATAGCTTTTACCTGGCAAACTTCACCGCTGGCTACGAACAGGGCGGTTTCAAGACCGAAGTTTTTGTGAACAACCTGTTTGACGAAACATACGCAACCGATGAGTTTGGCTATGGCGACTGGGTGGGAGGTCGTGCTGGTGCACCGCGCACTTTCGGCGCCCGCGCAACAATGACTTTCTAATGAAAGATAATTTGACAGAAACGAAGCTGGAGAGCCTCCATGACTAACCTGGTGGCTTTCTTTCTTACATATTTGGCTTTGTTATGGGTTTTCTTGACAAAGCATAAAGAAATGCAGCTCAAAAATTTCCATCGCTTGGAGAAAGTTACCTGGTGGGTATTTTTGCTAAGCGCAATCCCTTATGGATTTCTCTATGGCTGGGAAGTGGGTATTACCATTTGGCTTTGTGCGGCGATGTTTTGTGCTTTGATACTGGCTCTGCTGGCTCCAATCAAACCCGTTTGGCTGCGGCGGTATATGCCGCTGTCAATATTGGGGCTGGTTATCTTAGAGCAGGCTCTACTGACTATTGGGTAACTCTATGGCTGCTTCAATAAAAATCAGTTGGCAACAAGTTGCCCTGACCATTGTGCTCAGCATTATCCTGATGTTTTCCAGCACGGTCATGCTGTCGATTTACTGGCCGTCCGCAGAGCCAACGGAACGTATGGCGGCGGGCTCAATGTTATCGGCGCTGTTGTGGGTCGGGTATATGAGTATGGGAATTCTCGCCGCCTCCACTTGGCGCGCAGCGGCTTACCTGTTTTCTCTTTTGTTGGTCATGATCGGGCTAAGCGCCCTTTCTTTTTTATAATTTTCCGTCTGGCCATCCTTAATGCAACAGCGTAGCAATATCCTTTTTTACGAAATTCACTCCTGGATTGGGGTGTTATTTTCCATCCTTCTATTCGTAATTTCCTTTTCCGGCGTGGTGGCACTATTTGGCCACGAGTTAACTCAATGGGAACGCCCCGAGCATCGTATTACTTATAATGCTGAAGCGCCGGTGGATGTAGATCGACTGGTTGCTCCGGTACTCGCCGAGGCAAATATCGGTGAAGACAGTTTTTTTATGATCTCAATGCCAGACTACTACCATCCTATGCTGGAGGTGCTCTGGACTGATGCTGGGAGCGAGGAAACCGAAGTACGCCACATAAACCCCAATACCGGCGAAGTGCTGCCGCCCAGTAGTTCTGATTTTGCTGAGCTATTGACGTATATGCACACTGACCTACTGCTTCCCAGGCCTTTTGGGCGCTACCTGATTGGAGTTATGGGCTTGGTGATGCTGCTCTCCATATTAAGTGGCATCATCATCCACAAAAAAATATTCAAGGAGATGTTTAGATTCCGTGTGGATCGCAGCAGGCGGCTCAAGTGGACAGACCTGCACAAAGTACTAGGTGTCTGGCCGTTGCCGTTTCATGTAGTGATTGTTTTTACCGGAGCAATACTTGGCCTGAATGGCATTATGATTCAGGTTGCAGCATTTTCTGCTTTTGAAGGTGATGTGGAAGCAGCGATCGCCTCGGTGGTCGGGGAGCACCCAGAGATCACTGGCGAGCCTTTGGAGTCCAATAGTTACAACCAAATGCTGCTGCGCTATCAGGACCAAGTGCTTAATGCGAAACCACAGGCCATTTATGTGGAGGCCTACGGGGATCGCAACCAGGTTGTCCAAGTCTCGGGCAAAACTGACGAGGCGCTGGTGCGCTTTGTAGATGTCAAATACCGCAGTGAAGACGGCGAAGTAGTAAACATCAATAACCCCGTGCACGACTCAGGTCCGTTTATGCGGGTGTATTTTTCACTGACTCCACTTCACTACGCACTCTACGGTGGCTTCCTGATAAAAGCCCTGTACTTTGTGTTGGGATTGGCATTGTGTTTGATGATGGTAACGGGCACCGTTATCTGGCAGATTCGTAAGGCACAGAGACAAAAGCTCCACTCTGGTGATATTAATACCCGAGGTTCCGGTTGGTTCCTCAGTTTAGTCACGGTAGGGGTTTGCGCCGGCTTGGTTGTGGCCACCTCGGCCACTTTCTATGCCAATAAGCTGTTACCTCCCGGTGGTGGTGGCGATCAGCGCTTTCACTGGATTGAGATGGTGTATCTCTCTGTATGGGGAGTGGCCATAGCCTGGGCGATGTTGCGCCGCCAGATAAAACCTGCATTAGCGGATCTCTCGCTTTGCGCAGGCCTGCTGCTGTGCGGTATCCCGCTGCTGAATGCACTGGTAACGGGGAATGGTTTGCTGGTCCCCTGGGAGTCCGTCACTTTGCCAGTGGTCTTCACTGACTTGGGCGCCCTGGTAATGGGTATCATCTGCCTCTATTCGAGCCGATATATCTATAGACAGGTATCCCAGTCAAAGCTATCTGCAGATATACCCCAAGCTGTTGTCGTTCGATAAGGAGCTCAACGGCTTTGTGGTCAGGTACAAAAGGCTGGACCAGCAGCGCTTTCAGTGGCCGCGGGAGATTGATGTTACCTATCATTAGCGGACCGGTCGCGACCTGAACCAACTCCTCGACGGACACAATATCCGGCGTCAGTCTGGCCGAAGTGATATTGCTGAAGTCAATTTTCAAAACCCAAATGATAGCCGCAATTTTGACTGTTGACTAGGGATGGTGGTAACGGCTGGCTATTTATGCAACTTCTTCTTTTGAATCAGGGTAACCAGGGATTTTTATAAAATTAGTGGCCTATTAAAAATATCCGTGATGCTACTGTTATTGGTGCCGGCCCTATTCGTATTGCTGATGCAACTCAACTCTTAGCCTCAGGCCCGCAACTACTGGTGCTTGAAAGCGATAGAGACTATCGACATGGTCGTAGCATGATTAGAGATGATTGATTGCGAGTTACTGTCGGATTCTGTTGGGGATGCATTTATTTTGAGTTCGAGATGCTTTCTGATTGGATGACGAAATTCCGATCTTACCTGTGATTGTTCAGTGGGCACTCGCGGAATCAAAACCAGTACAGTGCACGAGTTTTATCATAAAATTCATCGATTAGACCACCGTAAGAAGTTTGGTTCCTATAATAAGATTTGGTTTCCTGGGTGGGAGTGGAGGGGACCTCTCCCTGGCATTCTTCTTTTGCTTATACTGCATTAATTTTCAATTCTATTTCCAAATTGTGGGGAGCTGTAAATAGACTACGTCGTCTAACGACTGCTTCAGATAACATATCCAGAGTTTGGCAGGTTTCAGTCCAGCCAATACAGCTATCTGTTATTGATTGTCCATAAACCATATTCTCTTTTGCACCGATCTTTTGACTACCTTCTTCCAGGAAGCTTTCAATCATTACTGCGGAAATATTTTCTTGCCCTGTGCTGATTTGCTCACAAAGTGCCCCGGCGACAACCACTTGGTTACTGTGGATTTTCTGGCTATTGCCATGGCTGCAATCAACCATGATACCTGAGGGCAGTGCGGCTGATTCCAATTGGGATATAGCCTGCTCTATATCCTCAGGGTGATAATTTGGCTTTCGACCACCGCGGAGAATTAGATGGCAACTCTTGTTACCTGTTGACTCAATAGCTTCAAACTTTCCATTACGAATAGTAGTACAGAATATCTGCTGTGATTGAGCTGCCTGAATTGCATTTATCGCAACTTGGATATTGCCATCGGTACTATTCTTAAATCCGATTGGGCAGGGTAGTGCTGAGGCCAGTTCACGATGGGTCTGCGATTCTGTGGTACGGGCACCGATCGCCCCCCAGGAAATTAAATCTGCTATATAAAGTGCATTCAAGGGGCACAGGAATTCTGTAGCCGCACCAAGCCCCAGGGCATTGATGTTTAATAGCAGTTCGCGTGCTTTGGTAAGCCCTTTAAGCATATCAGCACTACCATCGAGATTGGGATCGTAAACAAAGCCCTTCCAGCCAACGGTAGTGCGGGGTTTCTCGAAGTAAGTACGCATTACCAGGCAAAGTGTATCTTCAAACTCTGCCTTAATTTCTGACAGCCTATGTGCATAATCCAGTGCTGCTACCGGATCGTGAATTGAGCAGGGACCAACTATAACGAGTAGACGGTCATCCTCACGAGCAAGTATGCGAGAAACCTCTTCACGGATTCGCTCAATATTCATTGCAGTGGTGGAAGGGCAGGGCATTGTTCGGATCAATTCGTCATTGCCCGGAAGTTGCATATGAGTCCGTGCGCTCAAAATAGCGGGAACGTCAGACATAAAATGGTCCTTTTCTTTTGCTGAGCTACCGTTGTTAATAGAAGAATTTACTAATACTCAACGATACTCAATATACCGTTTTGATGTGGTTGATAAGCACCCGTAAAGGTACTTCCACTGGGGACTCTGGAAGAGAGATCTCGTAGAATTTTAAATTTTACTTTTTGCTGTTCTGGGAGCATTGCAATGATCTCAGCATCCAGGAAGTCAAAATATTTACCTACCGCTGGATATAGTGCTTTGAACAGGCTTTCCTTAGCTGAAAATGCGATAGTCAGCCACTTCTCTAAAGGAAGTCCACTTTTTAAAAGTACACTCGCCTCCCTACTGCTCACCACATTTGGTTTTATTTCGCTGGCCGTTTGATGAGCCATCGTTACCTCGAAATCAATTCCGAGCCCATGTGACTGTTTACTGGCAGCGCAGAGCGCCCGATGAGCAGTGTGGGTGATCGAAGCTTGAATACCATCAGGCCATACTGGGCAGCGATTAGTGCCGATAGGAATTTTAGTTCCTGGCATGCCCAGTTGGCTCAATGCAAAGTGGGCACAACATCTCCCTGCGAGAAACTCGGCACGCCGTGAAATAACCGCCTTTCCGAGCTGGCTGGGAAAGAGAATATTCAGCTGGGAGAATAGTTGATCACTATAGTTCTCCAGATTAAAAGTACTTTCTACCAAACAGCCAGAAAAATGTTCTGACTCGATAAGTTGATACCCCCCGAGAAAAGAGAACACCGGGCTATCAGTAGTGCAAATAGTTGTGTGGATCATGATGTAGTTGCTTCGGTATCTATTTTTTGCTGTTGTGGAGCATTATTCGCTGGGGGCGGCGTAGGCTTCTGTGGTTTACGCCTTATAAACCCTGCGCTTTTCAAACTGGTGAACCCCAGGGACATAGCGACCGTAATGCCAGCCGCTGCTGCAGCAAAATAGAAAGTGCCAGACATTGGAGCAAACAGCTTACCGAGAATGCCAAACCCCATTGCGCCGAAGGTATCCCCGGAAACATTCTGTGCAGCCCAAAGGCTGTTGACTCGCCCTTGTAGCTGGTTGGGAGTATGACTCTGTACCAGGGTAATCTGGATCAGCGAGCTGATTGCCCCCAGATATCCGTATGCTACTAGTGCAAACAGAGCGAAATAGAGATGATTGGCCAGGGTAAGACCAGCAAGGGCAATGAAAGACAGGGTACAGGTGAGCAACAAAACCATACCGGGACGCTGCAGTTGAGGCGCCCAGCCACTTGTTAATGCGCCAAGCATTGCACCGAGGGGCACTGCCGAATACATCAGGCCAATCTCGAAAGCACCGCCTCCAAAGGAGAGGGTGACCATGGCTGGAAACAATACTCGTATACCTTTTCCGAGTGAATCCAACGTGCCCACAGCTACCGCACTGCCAACAATTTTATGCTTGAATAAAAAAGAGATACCTTCGGCAAGCGCCTTTAAGGGTTGCTTGCCAGGCTGCTTACCTGGTGCCATTGAAGGCAAACGGGTGAGCGGAATCAAAGTAGCGAAGGTTCCCGCTGATGCTGCGGTGTAGTTCCAGCTGATATCTGTTGCGGCAATAATCAGACCGCCAATTGCCGGTGAGATAACCGTGCCGATACGAACGGTAAGCATGCCCAGGGCATTGGCTGAGGCAAGATTTTCTTTGCCAACGATTGATGGGATCGAAGCCATCAATGCAGTAATACCAATTGCGCCAAACAAGCCACTCCAAATAGACAATACATACAAGGCTATCAGTGATGGCGTTGCGAAAAAGCAGTTTACAGCCAGAGCGGCAAAACCCAACCCGCAGCCTGAGCGGCCGATTAAAATTAAAGTGCGCCGATTGTGGCGATCAGCGAGAACGCCACCCCAAAGTAGGCCAATAAACATGGCGACACCTTCAAGGGCCATAATGACACCAACCTGTAAGGTTGAGCCGGTCATCGCATGGACCTGCACTGGTACCGCTACTGTTAGCATCCCCAGGGAGATAATCGATATCATCCTGGCAATAAAGATCATACGGAAGCTTGCGTTGCTTTTGAGCAAGTCAAATCTCATAAACAGTGAACGATTCATGGGAGTGTTACAACCTCTTAGGGATCTACTTTTTCAGTTTGTTTGGTTAATGTGGGCACCTTGGCCAAAACGCTGTTAAGTAATGGCCCCAGAACTTTAAGAGAGGAGGGTGAGAGAATATCATCGTGGGCAAAAGGTAAACGGTGTTGATGCATTTCACTGAGGAATGGAGCCCAACTCTTCTCTACATCCCAACCATTCGGCAATGTTTTTTCCGCAACAAAAAGTTGCACCTTACCAGAGTAAGGTTGGGTATAGGCCTTGGAGAGTAGGCGCACTGCATCATCGTAATTTGCGACGATGTCGTTGAACATTTTTGTCTGTTCTTCAAGAGTAGCCTCATCGGCAAACTCCCCCTCAGCAGCACTCAAGAATTGCTGTTTCTCCCTTTCCACCTCTTCTCGGGCCTCGTCTTCGGTGGGTCGTTTCCACTCCTGGCCTTCAGGTGGGTAAGTATCAAACAGGCCCACAAACGCCACTTTGTGGCCGAGTGCTGATAGCTTGGATGCCAGTGCAATAGCGACAGTACCGCCGAAGGAATAACCCATCAGGTGATAGGGGCCTTCGGGCTGCTCGCTGAGGAGAGTTTGTAGATAGTAATCCACCGCTTCCTCCATGCTCTCGCTGATCGCTACCGGGCCATTGGGTCTGGGGGATTGTAAGCCGGTAATCGGCCAGCTGCCTGCAAGGTACTTGGGAAAGCCGGTATATTGCCAAGAGAAACCTGAACCGGGATTAATGCAGAATAGGGGCGTACCACGACCCGCCCTGATTGGCAAAACATTACCAAAACCAGCTTTATCAGGGGCCATACGCAGGCTTTCGTCAGTGAGCACTGAAGCCAAGCCTTCTACGGTGGGTGAAACCATAATTTGGCCCACGCTTACTGGTAGTGCCAGGGCCTGACGCAATTCTACTGCCAGTCTCATTGCTAACAGGGAATGTCCGCCGAGCTCAAAGAAATTACCTTCGGCAGTGACAGATTTTAAATTCAGAAGTTTGCAGAATGCATTTGCAATAATCTGTTCGGCCCCTTCACAGGGAGCGCGTCCTGAATCAGAGTGCTCACTTTCCGGATTTGGAAGTGCTTTTCGGTCGAGTTTGCCGCTTGCGCTGAGCGGGAATGAATCTACCGCGACCAGTGTGGAAGGCACCATGTAGGCTGGTAGGGTTTTTATCAGTTGGTCCAGTAGTGGTCGCAAAGTATTCAGGGTATTTAATGGATTATCCAGGATCACATAGCCCACTAGTTGGCGGTTATCCCCTGTGGTATTGCCTCGATTGAGCGCACGGGCATGGACTGCTGCTTGCCTAACTTGTGGGAGAGCTACTAGGGCTTTTTCAATTTCACCGATTTCAATACGTAGGCCACGAATTTTAACCTGATCGTCGCTGCGCCCTAGGTACTCAACATTGCCGTCGTCAAGCCATCGGACTATGTCTCCGGTGCGATACATTCTTTCACCAATGGCATGGGGATCCGCAACAAAACGTCCAGCGGTCAGGCTGTGTCGATTGAGATAACCCATTGCGAGTTGTTGTCCGCTCAGGTAGAGCTCACCCGGAACACCAATGCCTACAGGTCGCAAAAATTGATCGAGGACTCTCAACTGCGTATTCCATACAGGCTTGCCAATAGGAATCCCCGTGCCTTTACCTAGGCCAGGGTTGGCGGGACAGTAGGTGACATCGACAGCGGCCTCGGTGGGGCCGTATAAATTATGTAACGGCGCCTCGAAGTAATGTGAATACGCAGTAGCCAGTTCTTTTGAAAGGGCCTCACCACTACAAAATACCCGGCGCAGTGAGCTTGCTTTCGATTCTGCAGAGGGATGATTGTGGAGGTAATCCACCATGGCGGCTAGCATTGAAGGAACAAAGTGAATGGTTGTTACCTGGTACCGAGAGATGATCTCGAGTAATTGTTCTGGGTCCCTGTGTGTCTCAGGTGGTGCCATCACCAGTTCGGCCCCATGTATTAAGGGCCAAAAGAATTCCCACACAGAGACATCGAAACTGGATGGCGTTTTTTGTAGTACAACATCACCCGTTTGCAGCTTATATTCTCCCTGCATCCAAAGAAGACGGTTAACGATTGCTTTATGGGAAACCAATACTCCTTTGGGGCGGCCGGTAGATCCTGATGTGTAAATAAGGTAAGCAGGGTCCTCTGGGCAAATCTCTGCAGCAACCACTTTAGTAGAGGGCTCTTCTTCAAGAAGGTTTTCTATGACCAGCACGGGTGAAGAGCAGTGTATGGGGGATTTCTCCCCAAAACGTTGCAGTTGATTAGCCCCTGCGAGAATAAGCTTGGGATTTGCGTCTTCTAGCATCAATGCCAAGCGTTCGTTGGGATAACTGATATCCAGCGGTAGGTAAGCCGCACCGGCTTCAATTACAGCTTGTAAAGAAAGGCTCAGCCCTACACTGCGCTCAATCGCAACCGCCACGATATCACCAGCTCCAACGTGGTTTGTATTGAGATGAGCTGCAATATTACGAACCTGTTGTCGCATATCTTGATAGTTGAAGGAGGTATTTTCATCGCTTAGTGCTTTTTCAGTGGGCGTGCGTTGCACTTGCCTGGCTAAGAGATCACGCAACGTAGAAGGAGCCACGTCCCGTTTTGTATCGTTAACTTTTTCCAGTAGCTTTTGTTCATCACTAGTTTGCAAGGACATAGCAACCAAAGGTTGCTCTGGGGTCTCTGCAAGCTGGGTGAGTAGGTTAATAAATTGATACGCCAGGGATTTGGCGTTAACTACTGCGTCACGGTACTCAAATAGAATTCTGGGGCTTTTATCGGGCAGCACTAAAATAGTTAGGGGATAGTGGGTAAAACCACGGTTTTTAACCGTATTTAGGTGTATACCGCCGTGATTTTGCGCGAGAAGCATCTGATCTGCCGGATAATTTTCAACGACCAACAAGGTATCGAACAGGGTATCGGTACCGGCAATACGCTGAATCTCCCCCAAGCCAATCCCATCGTGATCAAACAGTGCTATTTGTTGGTCCTGTAACGACTGTAACTGCTTTATTAATGGCTGTTGTGGCTCTAATTGGACTCGAACAGGTAGCGTATTACTGAATAGTCCAACGACTTCATCTATGCCTTCGATGGCACTGGAGCGACCGGATACCGGACTGCCAAATACCACATCATTTCGACCTGTTAAAGAACCCAATAAGGCACCCCATACTCCTTGAATAACAGTATTGAAGGTGAGGCCTTCCTGTTGACATAATTTTTTTAATCGTGTGTACAGGTGTTCACACAGAGGGATTTCTATTTCGTGAACGGTTTCTTTGTCACTGCTCTCCGCGAAGGCTAGAGTCGGAGTGACTCCTAGTAGGAGTTTTTGCCAGTGTTCTCGGGTATTTTTCTGATCTCTGCCTATCATCTCCATGACCACAGGGTTATAGAGGTTGGAGACTTCTGAATTTTCCTCATTATCTGTTCGATAGGCCTCAAAAAGATCCTGTAAGAGGATGGGCGTAGACCAGCCGTCAATGATTAGGTGGTGTGCAGTAATTAGGAGCGAGAAATAATCAGCCGCAGTTTTTATCAAGTGTGCATGCAGCAGTGGAGTGCGAGTCTCTGCATGCGTCCCGATATCAAAATGCAGGCTGGCTTGTTGTAGCTCCAGATTCAATATCAATGCTTGTTGTTGTTCCGCGGGGAATTCGCTCAAGTCAACTTCGGTGAGTGGCCAGTGAGGGGGAGTGGCCGTATCGCCAGTGGTGTGGGGAATCAACTGAAGTGGTTTTTCCCAGATTTCACAGTCGAATAAAACGCTCAACTGAGGGTGTTTTAGTAATAATGAGTTCAGAGCCCTGCGCAGCCGTGCGATATCCAGCTTTCCACTGAGCTCAAGCTTGGTGGTAAAACTGTAGGAATTTTCCTCGTTACCCAATTGAGTTTGGAACAGCAAGCCCTCCTGTAGTGGCAGCACGGGTAGAACAGCAGAAAGTGGACCGTATTTCTTTTCGGCCTCGGCCCGCGGTACTTGCATGGTTTTTAGTGGCTGCGACTTTGCTTGAATTGCGGTATTTAGGTTCAGCGCAATCTGTTCCGGTGAGCGATATTGGAATACTTCTTTTGGCCTGAGGTCATACCCAGATTTGCGCATCAGTGTACAGAGACGCATCGCAGATATGCTATCGCCGCCCATTTGAAAAAAATCATCCTCGACGCCAACGCTGTGTAAATCTAGCGTTATGGCTACAGCGTTGCAGACAACTTGTTCCTTAGAATTTTTTGCCGGCCTAGAATTTTTATGCGCCGGTATAGTCGGTATAGGAAGCGCTTTTTTATTGAGTTTACCGCTAACAGTTAGGGGGAATTTTTCGAGGATAGTCAGGCTAGTAGGCACCATATAATCAGGAAGTTGGTCCCTCAATTGGTGCAGCAGTCTTGACTGAATCTCCTGCTGATTACCTTGGGCGGGTATTTTTAAAGTGCAATAAGCCAGTAACTGGTTACCTGTAGCAATTGGCTTGGCAATAACCGCCACTTCTTTTGTTTCAGCTAGTGATGAGAAGGCCGCTTCAACATCACCTAGCTCCACCCTGAATCCACGGACTTTAACCTGGTTATCACATCGACCAATAAATTCTAGTTCCCCATGGGTACCCCAGCGGACTAAGTCACCTGTTAGGTACATCACTTCACCACGGCGATAGGGGTTGGCTACAAATCGGCAGGCAGTAGTTTCTGGACGGCGCAGGTAACCGATGGCCATGTTGCCACCAGCGAGATAGAGCTCGCCAGCTACACCTATAGGTACTGGGCGCAAAAGCTTATCCAAAACGTAAACCTCGGTATTAGCGAGGGGGCGACCAATAACGGGTTCAGCTGATCCAGGTGAGGCCTGTGCACTGGTCGCATAGACTGTGAATTCTGTTGGCCCATAGATATTGTGGGCCTGCAGTTTGGGATAGCGTTGTAGTTCTGACCATAAAGCTGGAGACACTGCTTCACCACAAATATCCATTAAGATTGGGTGATGATGACCCTCATCCATTAACCCGGCTTCCATTAGTTGAGTAGCCAAGGAAGGCGCGACAGCGAGAGTATCAATCTCCAGTGAGCGGATGGAATCGATTAACCCATATACATCCCGCTTGGCATCATCGTCAAACAAGTGTAACTCGTGGCCTAGGAGTAATAGCAATATGGGATCCCATGAAGTATCAAATGAAAATGATCCAGTTAAGGCTACTTTTAAGCGCTTACTCAAAGTGCAATTAATCGCATTCTGGAAAATTTCTTGCTGTAACGCTAGGGCCAAGTTCAGAAGTGCTCCGTGAGGCACCATGACGCCTTTGGGTTTACCCGTGGACCCTGAGGTATAAAAAATATAGGCGCGCTGCTCTTCGGTTAGAATCGCCGGTTTGAAATTTAATTGTTGAACAGAGGGCATGGTAGCCGTATCTAGTTGCAGCTTCGAAACCCACGCAGGCAGTCGATGGGCCTGGTTGGAAAGAGTAATCACCTGAGTAGGTTGCGCATCTTCGCACATAACGGCAATGCGATCGTCAGGATGGGTTAGATCCAAGGGTAGATAAGTGGCACCAACGTAGAAAGCGGCGAGAATCGAAGTAATAGAGTCAATAGATCTCGGCAAGGCTACTGCGACAATATCACCAGCAACAACGTTAGCTTCCTGTAAGATGAGGCAAATTTGAATTGCTTTTTGTGACAGTTCTTCAAATGAAATGGTTTGCCCCTTAAAAGCAATGGCCGTATCCCCACCATGAGATTGGACTTGCTGAGAAAATATATCCAACACACTTGCATACTGTTCGGTATTGGCAATTTCAGTTCCCTTTGCCCACCTTTCAATTAAGTTTTGTTCTTTTGTGGGAGTCAGGGAAAAATCACGGGCGAATAATTCGTTTTTGTAGTGAATCTGGGCAAATAGATCGTTAATTCTGTGCTCGTGAAGTTCTAACTCTTTCTTACTGTAACGATGAGCATTGGCAGCCAGCTCTATGATAATGGTCTCTTGGTGAAAATAGAGAGAAAACTCAATATCTTCGATCGGACCGGTGGCGATTTGATGGGTGACCCCTGGAACCCCATTAAAATTCAAAGAATAATCGAAGATTTTACAGTTAATGGTTGGACCATACAGGCGGCCATGAGACCCCACCAAACCTAGATCGCGCTGTAGCTGTTCTGCCTCATAGCGTTGATGCCTTCGAATTTTACGTAATTCCTTGGATAGACTGCGGGCTATATCGAATAGGCTCTGTTCCTGGCTGATTTCAAGCTGTAGAGGCAATACATTAGCTACCGGTCCAGTAGCGCTAAGGGCTGTAGAACCCATGCGACGCATAAACGGATAGCCAACGGCAACTTTTTCACTATCACACATCCTGTACAAGTAAATAAAAATCATAGCCGTGGACAAATCGACTAAGGAAAGCTTCTCTGCTTTCGGATGGTGAAGGAGCTCTTCCAGTATATTGCGGTCGACCGAGAAATTTTTACGGTGTACCAGGTTATTTGTATCTGCCAGAGCTCCAGTAGTCTTATTGGAAAGAGTTAAGGGAGTTCTTAAATCCTTGGTATAGTTTTTCCAAAACTCACGATCTTGCTGATATTTGTTAGATTCAGCATAACCGAGGTATTCGTCGATGACATCGGCGAATGGTGTGAACGGCGACTTTGATACAGGCTCCGCTTTACATAAGGTATTGTAGATTGCTGTAATTCTTTTCGTCAGGGCAGTAAAACTAAATCCGTCCACCATCAGGTGATGGTAACGCTGGTACCAAAGGAATTGAACACTTTTGTTATTTTGTGGAAGCTGAAAAATAATATGCTTGTATAAACGTGTACTACTATCTGCTCTTAGGTCACCCTGGAGATCATTGAGCATAATGCTTTTTGCGGACTCAATAGGGTCATCTGTATCTTTGATCTGAATAATATCCACAGCACATAGGGACTCAGGGGCAGGTGTTGGTTTTAGCTGTTGGACTGGCCCAAACTCCTCTTGCCGATATTTACTATGAATAGTATCCGCTTCACTTAGGCCTACATGTATCGCTTGAGCCAGCAGATCCATATTAATAGGACCCTTTATTTCTACAAATTGTGCAACAGCAAAAACGTTGCTGCTCGAAGCTAATTGATCAGCCAGCCAGATTCCAACTTGGGGACCCACCAATGGGTATGTGTTATTACTAATTTTACTTGCAGAAATCGAGGAGCTTTCTTCTTGCACAGTAACAATCCTTTTTAAACCTATTGAGTTTGCACATTGCCGAGGTGGGAAAAAGATGTGGCCATATAGCTCGTCCTTAACTATTTGGCCAGGGCCCACTGTATTATGAAAACAGAATGGCTATATACTTTTACATTATTTTCAAGTGGGTTTCGCTAGAGTTTACCCAGCAGCGGTTAATCCTTTAGCCGCCGAAAAAAGGGGATTAAGAGAACGTTGCTTTGTTTATTCAGGGTAGCTTTCAAATGAAAGTTATCTGCTCACTAGGTAGCTAATACTAGTGATCCAAGCTTTTCCAGTTCTTTTCGACATACTCCACGCATAATCCCCGTGCATGGGGGCCATAAACTGACTTCCATCCCTCAGGGATGCTTGCGAACGCCGGCCACAAGCTATGCTGGTTGAGCTCATTAGTTAATACAAAGAACTGATGGCTCTCATCATCAAAGGGGTTTTGATATTCTGATTGCATGATAACTCTAATCCTGATAGCTAAAATTTTTCAATAAGTATGATATGCCTTTGATCAACCCGTCTCGCCAACAAAGGGTGTCATGGCCACCAATAAAGTTTTGATATTCGACATCAAAATGCTTGCTTATAAGAATATCCTTAAGCTGAGCATTGACTGCGCTTAGCTTATTTTCCCTGGTGCCAACCTGCTGGAAAATCCTCAAGCCAGATGGGGAAAATTTATCCTGGATTACACATTTAGTAAGCCATCCCGTTGCATTACTCTGATTCCCTTTTCGTATCAATCCAATGTTGGGCCACCAAAATGAGCCCGACTGGCTGAGAATACAGCCAAATCTTGTAGGCCAATTCAGGCCTGCATACAATGCTGCCAAACCACCATAACTTTGCCCTGCAATAACTGTATGTGCTGGATTAGTAGTGTGGGGCATCTCTTTTTTAACCTGGGGGATAAGCTCTTGCTGAACAGCCAACCAGAATTTTTCGCTACAAGTCAGGTCCCGTTCCCGTTGATGTCCATTAATAGGGTCGATTAAAAGGTAAAGTGCCGGAGGTAGATTTCCAGAATGTGTCTGTTCTTCCAAAACAGAAAAAATAGGCATTTCTTTTGCCCACCTGTCACCATCCAGAAGAATTATAAGTGGGCGCTGCTCGGGGTTAGGCGCTTCGCCACTGGTATAGGTCCAGATTCGGCGACTCACTTTCAATGATGTACTTTGCCAGATGGACTCCTTTAATTTACCTGAAAAGCTGCCCTCAGATTCTTGTGACTTAAGTTTTAGATCGTATTTTTGCCACGAGCTTTGCATTGGAGCGTCTGGTAAGTGGACTGCTGAAAATTTTCTACCCCATTGCCCGATATTAGGAGCTTGCCGATTCAAAGGGTCTGGTATGGCTGCCTTAAGCAGGCTGCGCCACCAGTGACGCTGCATCAGATGTTTGTCTTCATTGGGACTGAGTTCCTTTTCCCTTTGAGTGCCTACCCATTCTCCCGTCGTGGGGATCAGTCGATAACTGCCTCTCCAGTTTTTTTCTACTTCCATCTGCCAGTGCCAAACGTCGGTACCGGGAAGTCTTTTCAGTGATGGAGGTGAAAAAGTGTGGTGATCAGTTACACAATTAATATCGATATAGACTCGCTTGATGGGCGAGTGAAATTCACTACCATTCGGATCTCTCCACAAAAATGTGAGATTAATACTTGTCTCATCTGAAGGGCATTCACTGAGTAATGGCAGTCCAAGTCTCTTCACCTCCGACCACCATGATGCACTGCCCACCTCACATAGCTTGGGCATGTGAAGAGGAATTATCTTTGAGTGCATGACAGGGGTCATGACGTTCCTTGTTTTTTACACCGGAACATGGCTGCGGACTTTGTACCGGGTCGTGTTCCAGATTCTATTTTTTCAAGAAGCAGTAATATCTTGCCGATAGGCTACCCCAAGGGGATATCAGATGTAAATAAAAATTATTATCATTTGCGTCTTGTGAGGGTTGATTCAAAAAATAGTAAAAAAGTTCTTATTCTTTAGATGTGTCTTATTAGAGTGAGGTCGCCTTGGTGGTAAGCGATGTGTAGTCAGTCGGTTACAAAAATAT
Organism: Microbulbifer epialgicus; assembly: GCF_041447265.1. Lineage (NCBI taxonomy): Bacteria > Pseudomonadati > Pseudomonadota > Gammaproteobacteria > Cellvibrionales > Microbulbiferaceae > Microbulbifer > Microbulbifer epialgicus. The sequence continues at coordinate 13,051 of NZ_JBGMEK010000038.1, read as the reverse complement.
TTTTAATTATTGGTTGAAGCTTAAGAGGTTATAAAATTATTTTTTAATTTCACATGAAGTGCATGTGGCGCCCAAAATTAAATTGGAATTGGATCTGTCACCTATCTTTCTAAAAATATTGAGAAAGTCTCTCAAATTTTGATTGCACCAATTGACAAACTCTCTTTTTTTGAATTATAATGATAGTCATTCTCATTTGCATGCTCAATGGAGTGACAGTTATGCTCTTCCCGAACCCGGATTTCGAATCTGGCCGTTTATCTGTTCCCGATTCTGCTGATTTCCTATTCACATCCTCTTATAGAAGCTTAAGAGGTAAGGGGGTCTTTACCGAGATAAATCAACCAGTGGCGCCGGACTCAAGTGACAGAAGAAAATTATTTCTCGACTCGGTGCAGTTGGCTTTTTCCAAAGCAAAGGATAGAGGAATTCAAAATCCCGTTGTAGTCGGCGCTGTGCCTTTTGACCTGACTCAGCCATCAAGATTATTTATTCCTCTCGAGTGCGAATTTTTTTATCGTAGTGATATGGTCTCGTCCTTGGTTAGTCAAAGTGCTTGTGCCTCCCGTGTTGAAAGGATACAGAGTGTTCCTGATGAGTGGCGCTTCAAACAGTCTGTGGCCCAAGCTATCGCAAATTTTCAGCATAGTGAGTTACAAAAAGCCGTTCTTTCCCGCGTTCTCAATATAGAGCTCGCCGAGCAAGTTTCTGTTGATGAAATTTTATCCAGATTGATTATTCAAAACCCAGCAGGGTATCATTTTCGTATTCCCATTCAGGGAACGCAGGAATTAATTGGGTCCAGCCCGGAATTATTAATAAGAAAAATAGGCGTGGAGCTTGTCTCGAACCCTTTAGCTGGCTCAGCCAAACGTCAAAATAATGCAGACCTTGATAGAGCTGTCGGTGAGTCTCTGCTCACCTCATCCAAGGATAGCTATGAGCATCGTGTGGTTGTTGATGAGATTCGTCAGGTTCTCACACCCTACTGTGAAACCCTTAGTATTCCTTCAACACCTGACTTGATCAGTACGCCAGCAATGTGGCATCTATCTACTCTAATCAATGGTCAGTTGAAAAATCCGAAAATGTCAGCTTTGGAACTTGCCTGCCAGCTCCATCCAACACCCGCTGTGTGTGGATTTCCCACCAAGGACGCTCGTAATTTAATTCGCTTAGTGGAGTCTTTTGATCGGGGTTTATTCACAGGGATGGTCGGTTGGTGTGACGCTGAGGGCAACGGTGAATGGGTAGTAACCATACGCTGTGGAACCGTAAGTGGAAATCAAATTCAATTATTTGCAGGAGCGGGAATCGTTAAGGATTCCTGTCCTGAGTCAGAGTGGTTGGAGACTGGTGCAAAACTTGGAACCATGCTCAAAGCATTGGGAATAGAGCAGCAGGAAGCACTATAATGCCTATCGAATTCACGCCCTGGCCAGAATCGGAGGCCATCCGCTATAGGAATCTCGGCTATTGGGAAGACAAGCCTCTAACCGATATATTAAAAAGGTCTTGTGAGAAGTCTCCAAATGCAACGGCGATAATTTGCGGTGAAAGAAATTTCACCTACGCAGACATGGACAGATTGTCTGATAATCTAGCGCGATCGCTGCAGGCTAAGGGATTGAAACCCTATGATACTGCTCTGGTACAGTTGCCAAATATTGCTGAGTTTTATATTGTATTTTTTGCGCTGCTGAAAGCTGGTGTGGTGTCTGTTAACGCCTTATTCAGCCATCAGCGTTTGGAGTTGATTTCCTATGCTGAGCAGCTGCATCCATCTTTGATTATCGCCTCAGCTTCACACCCACTGTTTGCCAGCGATGACTTCCTTGAAGATTTAAACCGGAAAGTCCCCAATCTGGAATATGTTTTAATCTCTGGCGACTGCGATTATGCAGATTCACTGGCTGAGTACCTAGACTCGCAGGGGCACTCCGATGAATTGCAACCAACTCCACCGGGAGAAGTGGCTTTCTTTCAGCTATCGGGTGGTAGTACGGCTACCCCAAAATTGATTCCACGTACCCATAATGACTATCTGTATAGTGTGCGCCGGAGTGCAGAAATATGTGGATTAGGTCCGCACACCCGTTTTTTGTGTGCACTTCCTGCAGCACATAATTTTTCTTTGAGTTCACCAGGTGCACTTGGTGTGTTCGATAGCGCCGGGACCGTTATTACTGCTCCAGAACCCGAGCCAATGAATTGCTTTAACTTGGTTGCTCAGCATGAAGTCAATATGGTTGCATTGGTTCCGCCTGCGGTATCTCTTTGGCTAAAAGCGGCTCCAGATCATAGAGAAAAGCTTTCTACATTGTCATTAATGCAGGTTGGTGGTGCTAGCTTTGCGGAAAGCGTAGCTAGACGAGTACCCGGAGAGTTGGGCTGTCAGTTACAACAGGTTTTTGGTATGGCAGAGGGATTAGTTAATTTCACTCGCCTTGATGACGAGGACTCTTTGGTTTTTTGCACCCAGGGTTACCCCATGTGCCCTGATGACGAAGTAAGGGTTGTCGATGATACTGAAAACCCAGTTGCAGCTGGGGAAACCGGTCTGCTTCTAACGCGGGGCCCTTACACTACAAGAGGTTATTACAAAAGCCCTGAACACAACGAGTTGGCATTCGATAAGGATGGCTTCTATATTACTGGAGATTTAGTACAGTTGGGTAGTAACGGTTATCTTCGTGTAGTTGGAAGGCAGAAAGATCAAATTAATCGAGGTGGTGAAAAAATAGCGGCTGAAGAAATAGAAAGCTTACTATTAAACCATGAGGCGATCTCTCAGGCGGCTCTGGTTGCTATGCCAGATGATTTAATGGGTGAGAAGAGTTGTGCTTTCCTTGTGTCTTGTGATGAGAATTTACGTCCAGTGCTGCTGAGAAAATACCTGCGAAATCTAGGTGTGGCGCAATTCAAACTTCCAGATAAATTCAAGTTTGTAAAAAAGCTGCCGCTGACATCCGTAGGCAAAATAGATAAAAGAGCTCTCCGTAACGAGCTGTTAAAAAAATAGCCGTCACTAAGATTTGAAGGTTTTAGAGTTTATGACGATTCCATCTTTGGATAATTATACCCTCCCATTGGATAACTCCCTGCCGGTGAACAAGGTAGACTGGCAGATTGATCCATCCAGAAGTGCGCTGCTGATCCACGATATGCAGCAGTACTTTGTTCGCTTCTTTGGTGAGAATAGCAGTTTGGTCAATGGTATTGAAAAAAATATCGTTGCGTTGAGGAATTGGGCTAAGCAAAATAAAGTACCGGTTATTTATACTGCACAGCCCACTGAACAAAGTGCTGAGGATAGGGCGCTGTTAAATGATATGTGGGGGCCGGGGCTTACCAAGGCGCACCCAACCCTACAAAATGTAGTCCCTGCATTAACACCAGATAGTGACGATATCGTATTGGTTAAATGGCGTTATAGTGCATTTTACCGCTCTGAGTTGCAGGAAATTCTGAAAAACAGCAATCGCGACCAGCTGGTAATTTGCGGGATATATGCCCATATCGGTTGTTTAACCACAGCGCTGGATGCATTTATGCGAGATATACAGCCCTTCATGGTCGCAGATGCCGTAGCTGACTTTTCTAGGGAAGAGCACCATATGGCGCTTAAGTATGTGGCTACTCGCTGTGGCAGTGTAACGGTTACCAACAACGTCATTTCGATAGGCTCTAAGTCCGAGGAAATTTTTACCAAAGCACTTTTACACGGGCAGTTGCTGGAATTGATCGATGAAGATCCACAGTTCTTTGATGCCGATGAGAACCTTATTGATTATGGATTAGACTCTGCTCAACTGATGGGGTTAATCTCGAAGTGGCAGAAACTCGGTGTTCACATGACCTTTGAAGACCTGGCTGTTTCACCATCACTTAACGGTTGGTGGCAGTTAATCCTGCAAAAATATCCGCATTTAAAGGGGTGAACCATTCAGTGAGTTTTTCACAAAAGCGTGTTTGGGTTACGGGTGCCGGTCGTGGAATAGGGGCGTCTACTGCGGAGCTATTTCATCAATATGGTGCTACCGTTATTGGTTTGGATATTAATTTCCCAAATAGTGATTATAGTTATCAGACCGTTTCTTTGGATATTACAAACTCAGACCAGGTCATCCAAGTCTGCGACGGTTTAATTAGTGATAATCTTGGGCCAGATGTGCTGGTTAATGCTGCGGGTATACTCCGCCTTGGAGGTATCTCCGACCTAACTTTTGCAGATTGGCATGAATGTTTGTCTGTGAATGTGACTGGTCCATTTAACCTGCTGAAACAATTGACCCCCCATTTTAAGAGCCTGAGTCGAGGTGCTATCGTGAATATCGCCTCAAATGCGGCCCATGTTCCAAGACTAGGAATGACAGCATACTGTGCTTCAAAATCTGCGCTGGTTGGACTTAGTCATTGCGTTGCCTTAGAGTTGGCCGAATACGGCGTTCGTTGTAATTTGGTCTCGCCGGGGTCTACTGATACCAATATGCTACGTGAACTTTGGGGTGATAAAGGTTGTCAGCAGGCTACTGTTGCTGGAAGCCCCGACGAGTACAAGCTGGGCATCCCACTTAAGAAAATTGCGTCAACAAATGATGTGGCCAATGCTGTTCTGTTTTTAGCTTCTGATATGGCTGCACATATCACTATGCAGGATATTGTTGTTGATGGTGGTGCAACACTAGGAAGTTAACTAATAATTAGGTAACTGCCAGACTAGGGCTAAAGTACTACACCTTACTTCACGGTCGGAAGGGGAGCGGAATCGGCGACAAGGTGTTCTTGACGTGGTTCTTTTGCCAGAGTGCCTCTGGAATATCGGTTTCCAAAGCCTCCATTTCTTCTTTGATTCTGCTGGGTTTGCTGGCGTCAGGTATAACTGCGGCGACCGCTGGATAGGTTAGGTCAAATTGCAGCCCTATGGCCTTGTTACTCACTCCGTACTTCTCGCCAATCGCTTTGATCTTGGCGACTTTTTACAATACAGATTCTGGTGCAATTGCAAGTACGAACTACGAAGTGGAAATGAGTGGGTTTTTTGGAAGTGTTTGAGAAAAGCCCCTCTGTGGTAGGGGCTCAAACTAATTAAGATCGGATTTAGAAGTTGGATTTAGAAATTGTAAGTGACTGACATACCAACATTATGGGGGTCAACAATCGCAGCGTAGCCTTCTGGGTTTCTTATGCTGACTGGCTCAAGTGTTAGATAGGCCTCTTCATCAAGCGCGTTATTTACAAACGCTGAAACAGTCCAATTTTCTACTTCGTAGTTGATATTGAGGCGAACCAGAGTGTAGTCGCCAGCAACTCTCTCTTCAGTGTTGGTGAAATCTCCATAGTATTCACCCACATAGTTAGCAGAGAAGCCGACATTCAGTGCATCACTAAACCAGTATTTTGTGCCCAGGCTCGCATTGACATTGGGAGCAGAATTGAGTTCATTACCGTCGGCGTCTTCATAATCAGCGCCGGCATGAGTGATTTCAGTTTTCAATAGACCCAGACCAGCACGTAACTCTAACTGAGGGGTCAGCATGGCAATAGCTTCCAGTTCTGTACCGTAGCTCTCTACTTCGTCCATGTTAACAATTCTACGTGACGAGCTTAGAGCCTGGTACCCGGAATAATCATTGAAAAATATGTTACCACTGAGGCTGATGGTGCCATTTGCAAGGGAACTACGTACTGCGAGCTCGTAAGTATTAACTGTTTCTTCATCGTAGTAATAGTAATCTCGAGCACTAAAGTTTAGTGCGCCTCCGGCGGCGTTGTAGCCTTTGCGGGCACTGGCAGAGACTGCTGTGTCTTCGGTTAAGTCATACTGCAGGACAAGTTTAGGAAGGGTGATGGTCTCGTCAGTTTCCAAACCTGCGATAAGCGTATCATTAGAGAGATTAAAGTTGCGGTTCTGCTCCTCGTTCTCTACTCGCAAACCGCCGATCAAGTTCAGACGTTCAGTTAGCGCGTAGGTAACTTCACCGTAAATAGAAGTTGATGTACTTTCGTCATCACCAAAATAAATGGTGCTGCCATTGCTGTTAAAGTCCTGTTCCCTTTCAAAATGAGCAAAGCCAATAAAGCCGTGAAGTGTTTCACTGGTTTGGCCGAAGCTTAGCTTTGCATCGAGCGTGGTGTTTTGCTCATCCATTCGGACATATTGCTGACTACTCCTACTTTCCTCATAGGTGTCGAAGCCCCACTTGTAATTCATGTAGGCAGCCAGAACTTCGATAGAGAGATTATCGTTAATTTGGTAATCCACTTTAACACTGGTGGTTGTGGATTCTGTATCCATGTCACGATAGAAATTGGGTTCGTAGTCTTCAACTCCAGTCAAGGTATAGTACATACGTCCAGTGTTCCCTTCTTCGCTGTTAGTGGAAACGCTAAAAAGCGTCTTCAGCCTTTCAGTAGGGGTCCACAGCAGCTTGCCTTTAAGACGCTGGGTTTCTAGCTCATTCAGATCGAAGTCTGCGGGGTTGTCTGCATACTCTTCGGCATTGGTGATGGTGTCACCGGTAAGTTGCTGAGCAGTAATACGAAAAGCAAGAGTATCTTCGACAAGCGGTCCGGACAGCATGCCAGCCGTGTCAATGTAACCGTCCTGATTGCGGTAACCGGCGCGTGCAGCACCTTCCCAGTCAAAGCTGGGATCCTTGGTTTTGATATAGATAGAGCCGGCAATACTGTTGCGGCCATTACTGGTGGATTGAGGGCCGCGGAAAACTTCAATTTGCTCCAGGTCCCAAATGCCGGTATCTCCGGTGAGATCAGCCACAAAAGGTTCCGCCACGCCGTCAATCAAAGTGGATACGCGGGTCTTGGCCCCACCCGAGAACGAGTTAAAGCCAGTTGCAGAACCGTTACCGGATACGCCGCGTATGTCGGGTACAGCACCTGATAGCACCACTACGTTCGCTATGTTGGATACTGCATCAGTGACACTTAAGTGCTGCATCGTGTTAAGAGTTTCTTCTGTGATGACGGATACCGAAGAAGTGGTGTCCTTCAGCGATCGCTCTGCTTTTTCACCAATAACAATCACTGTTTCCATTGTTTGGGGGGCGTTGTTACTTTCTCCTTGTGCAAATGCGGCAGCACTTAGAGTGGTAAGAGCAGCGAGTGAAGCGGCGCTGCAGAGCGGACGGCGTATATACATGATGTAATCCCTAGCGACATTAGATTTGTCAGAGCGACCCAGGAAAGGTGCGCGATGAATATAATGCTAATCATTCTTATTTGCAAAGGTGGAATTATCACAATAAACTTCCAGCATAGATTGAGCTATGTGAGGCTGGGATCGCTTGCTTGGCTCCACAGCCAGTTGATCAATTGCTCGCTGTGATTCCGTTCTCATTATCTAATTGAAATGTTTGTGAAATGTATTCCACTCTGATTACTGGGCTAGCCTTGCTTGCCGCTTTTGTAGCATCGTCAGTATTTTATCTGGGCTGCCCTAATCAACAATGGCGTCAGCAAAGGCCCCTGACTTTTTACACTGCTCTACTGGTAAGTTTGATTTTGGTAGTAACTTCCTGGTTCCTATTCCGTCTTACCTTGTCTACGCTTTCTGCCTCTTTTTCTGTTATCTGCTTTCTAATGTTGGCTCTGGGTATTTTGCCGTTTACTAGTGTGTTGGATAAGCCAGGGAAGGTGATTGCGAGAAAGAAGAAGCGGATAGAAAAAGGGTTGGAAGACTATACCCCTCACTGGTGGGTAAAAAGTTTATGTGCTTTGTTGCTCGGCTTCCCACTGGCCTTGGCTTTGGCTGGATTGGTTGCTTGGTGGGGTCCCGGGAATGTCTTGGTCAATGATAAAACGCAGTTGGTTATGTGGCTTATAACGCCTGTATGGCTAACTTGTCTAAGTCTAGTTTACCTGTTTACTAGTGTGAAACGAATGTTAGCGATCTACCTTGGACTTAATCTGTTGATGTATAGCTTGTTGCTGATAGCAAGAACTGGGGGATAGAAATATGCGCGTGGAATTGATCAAGACTTATAAAAGCGTGCATACCTGGACCGGCATTATTGCTGGTTTATTTCTTTATATTGCTTTTGTAGCTGGCGCTTTGACAATGTTCAAAGGACCTCTGAATGAGTGGGCGCTTCAGAGTGAAACTACGTTGCCCGGTGTGCCAATAGAGGATTACAACGCTCTTATCCAGCGGGTACTACAGGAGCACCCGGAAGCGGCGAAGCGAATGTTGGTCGAATTCCCTGCTGCAGGCCCTCAGGCTGCACCACTGAGCTGGGAAATCGAAAATCATGAGACCCATGAATCTACTTATTGGTATGCCAGCTTCGATGAAAACGGTGAGCTGATTACAGAAAGTTTTTCACTATCTACGATCGGTGAGTTTGTTGATCACCTGCACCGGACAGCTGGAATCCCAGGCGGTGATGGGCATGACGCTATTGGTACTTATGTGCTAGGTGTAGTGTCTGCACTCTATTTTGTGGCGCTGATATCGGGTCTGATTATCTTTTTGCCAACGTGGTTCAAGGATTTTTTAGTTCTACGCAAAGGAAAAAATCGGAAACGTTACTGGCTCGATTTCCACAATGTTCTCGGTATTTCATCTCTGCCGTTTCATTTGATTATTGCTTTTACAGCGTTTGTTTTTGCCTTCCACGACCCCCTGTACGATGCGCTGAGAACGGTAGTCTATGGGGACTCACCTATGTTCACACGTCCTCCGCCCCAAGAGCTCCGGGGATTTTCTGAGCTGGTTCCTGTGGATGAGTTGGAGAATTTGGTACGGGTGCAGGAGTCGGAGTTCAGAATGGCAGAAGTGCTATATATGAATCTGGATACGGTCTCCCCGAGTATGCGAATCGGCGGCTATGTAGATGGTCACTTAGTGAGAGGAGCAGAGTATGCTTACGCAATGGGAAATCCGTATATTAACGAGATTCCTTACAGCAGTATCCTGCCAAGTCAGTTGAATGGATACAGTGGTACTGTGATTAGTATATTCTCGTTGCATTTTGGGAGTTTTGGCGGGGAGCTTGTCCGATGGATGTACTTCGTCTTTGGGATTATGGGGGCGCTGATATTTTTTAGCGGAAATTTGCTTTGGGTTGAAACCCGACGAAAAAAGCAAAGAGCGCAAGGAATGTTGCCCCAGCAGACCAAGTCTTCCATCAATATGGCCAAGCTAACGATAGGAGTAGGATTAGGTACGATTTTAGGCATTGCTGCAAGTATGTTGGCGGTGAAGTGGTTGCCACATGCGCAAATAGATATCGTCTTTTGGCAGAAGGCTACCTATTACACGGGCTTCCTCTTCGGGGTGGGGTGGGCATTTGTGCGCCGCCCTGCCGATGCGGCAAAACAGTTGCTCTTGCTCTCCAGCTTGGCGGTAATCCTGATTCCGTTGAGTTCATTAATGAGAGGGAATTTGTGGGATGCCTCTATTGCTGTGTGGGCAGTTGATCTCAGTGCGTTACTGATTGGCCTAATCCTTGCCTTGATTCTTGTGCGTCTTAGGAAACGGCATGCTCAGATAGAGCAAGACAGTGTTTGGGCTGAAGCGCAACAAAGTTTGGAGGCCGATCAGAAATTCCATGACTCCTTCCCCTCCAGCCGCCCTCAGACTTCTGGTTAATTTCAAAAAGGGACTCGATAAAGAGTCCCTTTTTTATACATTTTTATATTTCAATAGTCATTTTTGGTGATTTCTAGAGGGAATGTATTTAATAAAGCAGCTAGTAGCAGCTACAGCATATCAGGCGTATGCACAGCTAATTGGGGCCAAAACTTTTCGTACCATTCAATCAAAGAAGAAACAGAAATACTTTGGAGCACTGGGAAAACCTTCCCGATGAGAAGCGTGAGTCTATTGAGAGACCACAAAGAACTCTGGAAAACCTAGCAAGGCCGGCTAAGGACTCCCGAGCCTCATTATAGGGCAGGGCGGTAGTATTACCGCTCCTCCTTTACCCGCTTACTCCGTCCACTTTCATGTCGTTCCCGCATGTCGGAATCAATGTAGCGATCGGTCGTAGCCATACTTGCATGTCCCGCATCATCGCGCACATGCTCGCGGGGGCGGTACTTCACATCTTCAGAAATACCCGTATGGCGGAGCCAGTGCACAGTGGCAGCCTTGAGATCTTCAGCATCTTCCCCTAAGCCTTCTTCAACCATCCGTTGGTGGGCAGCATCAAAGCAGTTTTGAACAATCAGGCGCACCTGTCGGGTACTGGTAACTGGTCCCTTGCCACGGGACTTGTGCACCAGAGGTGTCTGCTCATTGATGCTGGGCAGAGCAGGGAGCTGCAAATAATTTCTGTAGCGCTTCAAGGCCTTCAGCATTTGGTCGCAAACAGTGATTGCCCGGCCCTTGTTTCCTTTACCCGTAACGTGAAACCACCAGTTTCCGTCGCGATCTTTCTTGAAATCACCCATAACTGGTGCCGATCTTTCACCCGCAACCAACTCAGAGATTCGCAAATACATAGCGAATAGGGCGTTCATAATGAATAAAGTTCGCTCGTGATCAGTAGGTGATGTCTCGGCCATGATCTCAGCAGTTTCCAGAACATAGTCCCACTGCAAGTTGCTGATTCGACGTACAACCTGGCTTTGTTGCTCACGTCGAACATACTTACTTTTCTGGCGAATCAGTGCCACAGGATTGGCTGGAACCAAGCCTTCTTGATAGAGAAAATCGAAGAAGGACGACAATGCAGTAAAGATGCATTTGATCGCTGCCTGGGATGGCCGGAACTCCTTGGGAGAAGCCGTCTTGCCAGCACGAAACTCAACTTTGGACACACTGACTACGAATGGCCGCCAATCGGCAATCACAACGCGCTCGCCATTTTGTGTTTTTAATCTGGCAACATTCTTAGTTCCTATCCAAGCAATTGACGGCTCAATGCAAAACTGCACAAACTCCTCAATGTGTTCGCGCTTCAGAGTCATTATTGAAGCTTCTTCAATGCGCCAAGCCCATTGCAGCAAGCGCTCAAGTTCACGGCGGTAGCTGTTAAACGTTGCCTGGCTGCCGTTATAGCTGTAAAGAAACTTAAGCGTGAACTCCAGATCGGTATCAGCACCAGGAATCTGCTTACTGAGATAACGGCTAGCTGAAAAGCTGATGCAGCGGAATGGATTCTCAAGATTGCTCAGGTTATCAGTGATTGGTGCTGGTGGCTGGTTGGAAGCAGACATAGATATATGGAGTTGTTGTTGGAATGCGGCTGAACTGCCATATAAAGTACTTAATCAGAATTCATAAAAATCCGTTATTAATCAATTGGTTATCATAATTTTTGCCAGCTAAAGTACTTAATTTAACGGCCAGTATTAGGCCTTCAATTCCGACTTATCTTTCCTAGATCACTAATATATTGAATAACCTAGACTTTAAAAGAAGGGACGCGCGCAACTTAAAATTAGATAGAGGGCCAAATCAGCAAAACGATAGCCAATTCCAACCCAGCTCAATATTAGAGACCGATAGTTCTAACGCTTTAAAAGTCAAGCACCGAGAACTAGGTGTTAGGCAGTTAAGAAAAAAATAAGTCACCTACAATCAAGAATAAGCTATTTAGAAGAGTAGTCGGACTGAAATTTATGGAAGAAGTAGATGCCCTTACTCCTGTCATCACAGTCCTTCTTCTTGGCATATTATCAATCGTAATATCCAGGTCTATTCGATTTAGTCCAATTGTTGGTTATCTAATAGCAGGTATTATCGCTGGTCCGCACGCTTTAGGTCTTATTCCAGAAAGTGATACTACGCATTTACTAGCTGAGCTCGGTATCGTTTTCCTTTTATTTGACATTGGCATACACTTTTCCCTTTCAAATATTTGGGATGTTCGCAAGGATATTTTTATTCTGGGGCCTCTACAAATTTTATTGTGCGGAAGCGCCTTTGCTGTAATTGCAATATCTTTTCAAACACCGCCTATCTATTCAATATTACTTGGTGGTGCACTTGCATTATCATCAACTGCTGTTGTAGCACAAAGCCTAGCCGAGCGAAGACAAAGGAACTGCCCGGTTGGAAGGACGGCTACGGCAGTACTTATATTTCAAGATATATGTGCAATTTTTCTTCTGGTTTTTGCCAGCACAATCCAGAATCAAGGTCAATCTTCAACAGACATTGGCTTACTATCAGAGATTTCATCTGCCTTTCTCAAAGGTTTAATAGGATTTTTAACTGCAATCATTCTTGGTAGATACTTTATTAAACCTCTATTTAACATAGTATCTAAGACAAAGAATGAGGAAATCTTTACTGCAATAGCATTATTAATTGTAATCGCTACTGCAGCAAGTACTGGAGCTATAGGGCTTTCACTTACATTGGGCGCATTTCTTGGTGGGATGATGATCAGTGAGTCACCCCATCGGCATGTTATTCAGACCGAGGCAAAACCTTTCCGTAATTTACTCCTTGCCTTTTTCTTTATATCTGTTGGCATGTCATTAGATTGGAGAATCTTAATTGAATATTGGCTCCATATAATAATATTTATAATTTTTCTTCTTCTAATTAAAGCTATTTTGATATCAATCTCTGCTCAAGCTCTTGGTTGGTCGTTGCCGGGATCAATACAGCTTGGCTCTCTTTTAGCACAGGGAAGCGAATTCGTTTTTGTTATTCTGGCTGTACCGCAAATGCGCGTGGCTTTAGGGGAGCAAACTTCAGGGGTTGTTATTACAGGAGTTGCTGCGAGCTTAGCTTTAACTCCAGCACTTGCCAAAATTGGAAATAAGTTTGCAAGATTTCTTTGGAGTAGATCTTCTGCTAGCGCACCAAAATCAGAAATCACACCAGTGGCTGACACACCTCCAGTAGTCATCTTCGGGATGGATGAAGTCGGCCGTATGGTCGCAGACGCACTTGAGGCTAACAATATAGCTTATGATGCTATTGAAATGGATTATGATCGCTTTGTAACAGTAGGGCATCTCTATAAATTCGGAGATAAATTTACGAATTATTGGAGTGCTATTTTATGGTTGAGTTTTAGTTGTAAAACTGAGCTTATTCGATAAATATTGATAGTTAGTGTGTTTTATA
>NZ_JBGMEK010000037.1:0-49672 GCF_041447265.1 Microbulbifer epialgicus | reverse complement strand
TCGTTCAGAATGGACGCTTCATTATCAGAAACTTGAAAAGGTTTAGGTGTACGCATAGAAGATACATTATACGGACAATTCTCCATTAGTTACATTACTTTCCGCATGGACCGCTAGTGCTGATACTTGCAAATATTCACTTTTGCCATATGTTGAATAATATTCATGGAATTGTGAGGTTTGTGTTACTAATATCTTCATCATATTTTTGGATGTGCTGTTAATTCATTTTTATTTAATACTACTGGGTCAGAAGGAAAGAATACACTGCACGCGAGATGCGCTACGAATACATCCCTGTAAGCTCGTAATCGGCATCCATGCTTCATACGGTCCCGAGCGCAGTGTATTCTTTCCTTCCCCCTTTTTAGTAAGTTAGCCAGGTGAACTCTGATGGCTTAGCGAAGTTACCTTTAATGTCTGTTCTTTTGAACGGATATTAAATTCGGCTTTTCATATATTTAAGGAGGTTCACCTCACTAATGGTCATTAATAGGACTTTACATTTTTATAGGTCTTTTGATAAGTCCAATTCTTTACCGGGCATTCGTACCATCAACTTCGATGCTCCTGTATTTTTAAAAGTATTGGTGGGAGGGATCAAGCCATTAAAAAACGGGGTGAAAGAAAACACTCCGCCCGGGAGCTTGTAAGGCATGGCTGCCGATTGTGAGCAAACATGAATGTATTCGCGGCGTGTCGTGAGAGGCGTGTATTCTTTACTTCTGACTCAGTAGCAGATTGTCGATATCTACTCTCAAGGTCCCGCAATATCCCGTAGTATTTAAGGGCTTCCGCTTTTAGTTTAGGCAAGCCAGGGAGACGTGCCTGGTTACCCATAACAGAATAAAGCACGCTCTGGGATGGTGATTGTGCGTTTCGCCAAAAAAGCAATAGCGCTATAGCGCAATGGGCCTCCTGTCGCACTAATAACCCCATAATCTGCTAACATCGGCGCAAATCCCGTTGTTAGATCAATCCCTATGAAACTATTGCGTTGGCTTCTGTTTATTGTGCTTGCTTTGCTGGTAATTTCCGCTCTGGCGGCGCCGGGGTTTATTGGCCCCAAGGTAGAGGAAATCTGGAAGCAGCAACTGGGTCGGTTACAGGGGGGGACTCCTACCAGTTACCAGCGCAGCTGGTTTGGAGCCGAGGCGAATACTGAAGTGGCACTACAAAATGGTACCACGGAGCTGCATACAGAGATCCATCACGGCCCGGTGCTGTTTACCTCACAGGGACCGCGCTTGGGCGTTATCTATAGTGAAACCCGCCTTGAGCTGGGTCGACTGAACCCGGAGCTGCGTGCTCAGCTTGAGGGTATTTATGGCCGCTTGCAAAACAGTCCCCTGATCCTTGAAACCTTAGTTACGGCAGATAATCGAGTACTGAATACCCTGCGTCTCGAGCCATTCAACAATACTGGCACTTTTGGTCAGTTGGAGTTCGGAGGCGGCGAAATCGCGGTAAAAACTGACTACAGTGGCGCTTTGTTGAATGGCGTTGTGGACCTTGGCAGCCTTCGTCAAGTACGCGAGGGGGTCGAGGTACTGTTTACCGAACCGCTTAAGGGGGAGTTCCAGGTAGAGCCTGGTCGCGGCGGTAAGGCTCTGCTGCGTTTGTCACTTTTGCGTGCGGAGTCAGATTCGGGTCCGGTTGAGATGCGGGATATCAGTTTGGATCTAAACCTGGAAATGCTGACCGCTCAGAACCTGAAGATTGTGAGCGATCTACAGTTACCCAGTGTGCAGTCCGCTACTCCCATTACCTCTGCACGCCAGAAAATGACGCTGCCGAGGATTAAAGCTGTTGACTTGGGTCATTACTTGCGTGTGTTGCTGCCGAATGCGGAGCGGGACTGGGCTCGCGAAATGCGCCCGCCACTGCGCTTACAACAGCAACTGGTGGTGGAATCCCATAACGGCCCGGTGCTGGTGGATGCGGATATCGACTGGCGCGGTATGAAGCGCCCACCGCGTCACCGCGGGGGCAGTGCCTTGAATCAGTGGTTGAAGCCATTGGTAGGTAGCATGACCCTAAGTGCGGCAGAATCAGCATTGCTGCAGTCTCCGCTGGTGGGGCAGGTGATGTTATTGAGGGACTACGGTTTGTTATTGGAGCAGGACGGCGAGCTGCAAATGCATATGCAAGTGAATCGCGGTCAGTTGGAAGTGAATGGTCAGGACTTGCCGCCAGAGCTATTTATCATGGCATTAACCGGGAAGTTCTAGGGAAAGTCATCCCGGGGAGTGGCCTTGGCGCTCCCCGCTCAGTCTTCTCCGAACTTCTTATCTCTCTCAACCCGTGTTGCGCATTCCCGCAGCAATACCGGCGATAGTCACCATCAGGGCGCTCTCCAACATCGAATCACTCCCTCTTTCCCGCAGGCGCGCCATTAATTCTGCCTGCAGCAGGTGCAGTGGATCTGTGTAGGGATCACGCACACGGATTGACCAGCGCATTACCGGGTTGTTGTCCAACAGGCTCTCGCGGCCGGTGAGCTGTTGCAAGGCGCTCACGGTGTGGGCCAGGTGTTCGCGTAATTTCTCTCCGAGGCCGATCAGTTCGTCATCATCTGTCAGCCGCTCTTCATACCAGGAGGCGACACGAGTATCGGACTTGGCCAGTACCATCTCAAGCATGTCCACCACGCCTTGAAAGAAGGGCCACTCGCGGCTCATGTTACGCAGGATGTCGGCTTCATCGGCATGCTTTAGCGCGTGCTCGAGGGCGGTGCCAGTGCCGAGCCAGGCGGGCAGCATCAGGCGAATCTGAGTCCAGGCGAAGACCCAGGGAATGGCACGTAGGGTTCCTACACCGCCGCCGGGTTTACGCCTTGCCGGACGGCTGCCCAGTGCCAGTCGACTCAGTTCGGTTTCTGGGGTAACAGTGCGCAGGTAGGCTACCAGTGCCGGATCGTCGCGCACCACTTCGCGGTAGCTGCTGACTGAAATATCCGTGAGACGCTCCATTTGATTGCGCCATTCCGGTCGCGGTTGCGCCGGTGGCATTAGGGTAGCTTCAAGTGTTGCCGCCACATACTGCTCCAGATTGTAAGCGGCGACTGATGGACGGCCGTATTTAAAGCGGATCATTTCCCCCTGCTCAGTAACGCGGATACGACCGGCTACTGAACCTGGGGGTTGTGATAACAGGGCCATTCGGGTGGGGGAACCACCGCGGGATATCGAGCCCCCACGGCCATGAAACAGGGTCAGTGGTATGCCGTGGTTGCGAAAATTTTTGGTGAGGGCCTCCTGGGAGCGAAATTGCGCCCAAGCCGCACCGAGAAAGCCGGCATCCTTGGCTGAGTCGGAGTAGCCGATCATCACCTCCTGGCCTTCCAATACGCGCTGTTTGTACTGTGGAATATTGAGCAGGGTGCTCATAGTGGTGGGGGCATTATTAAGATCATCGAGGGTTTCAAAAAGAGGTACCACGCGCATTGGCTGATGTACGCCGGCGATCTTTTGCAGCAGCATCACAGCCAGCACATCGGAGGGTTTTTTTGCCATGGAAATTACATAGGCGCCCAACCCCTCAGGGCCCTGTTCGGCAACTACTTTGCAGGTCTTCAATACTTCGCGCACATCTTCGTTACAAAAATCTGTGCGGTAAAAATCTTCGTTGACTAGCGGTCGGCGATTTTCCAGCTCCGCTAGCAGGAATTCCAGTTTACGCGTCTCGTCCCAGGTGGCGTAGTTACCCATTCCCAAGTAGCGGGTGATGGCATCTAGCGCATCAGCGTGCCGGGTGGATTCCTGACGGATATCCAGCCGCAGCAGGGTAATGCCAAAGCAGTTGAGCCTGCGCATTGTGTCTTTGAGCTGGCCGTCAGCAATGGCAGAGAGGCCTACGGAACGAAGGGAGCGGTCAATTAGGCTCAGCTCGTCAAATAGTTGTTGTCCACTCTCGTAAGCCTGGCCCGCAGGCTCCGGCTCGCCGTTAATACGCGCTTCCATCTGTGCGCGGGTAACGCGCAGGCGATTGCGCACCCGGCGCAATACTAGACGATAGGGTTCGTGGCTGGGGCCGGTATGTGCCAACAACTCTTTGCTGGCCTTATGCATTGACAAGTCTGCCAAAAGGTTTTCCACATCGCGCAGATAGAGATCCGCAGCCATCCAGCGGGCCAGAAGCAGCACCTTTCGGGTTACCGAGGCGGTGACATTAGGGTTGCCGTCGCGATCGCCACCCATCCAAGAGGCGAAACGGATGGGTACCCAGTCTTCCGGTAGTGGCGGCAGTCCGGCTAGAACCAGTTCTGCTTCGATCGCGCGCATGCTTTGGGGAACCGCTTGCCACAAGGACTGTTCAATGGTGGCAAAGCCCCACTTGGCCTCGTCTATTGGTGTCGGTCTCTCCCGGCGAATTTCATCGGTGCTCCAAGCTGCGAGAATCTGCTCGTGTAAAAGTCGACGCAGTTCCTGGCTTTCCTCCATGGTGAGATCCGGACGGTCCTGAGCGGCGAGCAGGTCGGCTACGCGATCATATTTGCGAATTAGGGTGCGACGGGTCACTTCTGTAGGGTGGGCAGTCAGGACCAGTTCGACGGAAAGGCCCTTCAACACGTCGAAGATATCGGATGGCGCTATGTCGGCGTTTTTCAACTCCGAGAGCACATGTCGTAGACCGTGGTCGGTGTCTGGGTCACCAGAAAAACGCTGGTGATGCCGGTGCAGTCGCTCTCGGTGCCGCTGCTCGGCAATATTGGCTAAATTCAGGAATTGGCTAAAGGCGCGGGCGACTTCCAACAGGGTTTCATCGTCGAGGGGGTCCAATAGCTGGCGCAGACGATCGACCTGCATCTCCCCGGTGCTGCGGCTTTCCACCGCAGCCTGGCGAATAGTTTCCACGGTATCAAATAGCGACTTACCCGCCTGTTCCTGCAGTACCGATCCGAGTTCTCCACCGAGCAGACGGACGTCTTCCCTTAGAGGGGTATTTTGATCCTGGCTCACGAACCTTTTTCTCCCTAGCGAAATACGTTGATAGCACAACGAGGAGGTTATCTTCGCATAATTTTCCGATGAGGGGGTTTTGCAATTAGATGGAAAAAGTTTGAGTTCGCTGGCCCCCTGTTTAAAAAACAGAGGATAAAAAGATGAGCATCACAACTGCAGCAAAAAATAGGAAGGTTTTTACAAAAACAATGGAGCCTGTATTCAGTGAGCTTTCAGGGCAATCATGGAATATTTATGTGAAAACCCGAGCGGGCTGCTGAAAAAGCAGTTTTCGGTAGCCGGCTAACTCGAACAGGGAAGGGCGGACCGCAAATCAGTATGTAAGTGCTTATTTTGTAGTGGAGGGTTTGCGCCGCAAATCTGGGTTGAAAAGCCACGGAAGACCCTTCCAGCAGCCTGCTGGAAAACACCTTGCAAAATAGTTTTCAGTCCCTAGATAAAGCGAGGCAGGCTCACAGGGAGTTGGTCTGGAGACAAGCGTCTGAAATAACAGGCGATATAGTCTTCTTTTTAGTTGCAGCCCGCGGACTGGCCTTTTCGCGGGCTCGACTGTGGGATTTCCTAGTAGTGGTTGTAGGCGGGGCGGCGGTCTACAAGTGTCAGCCAGCCGCGGATAACTCGATAGATTACCCACACCCAGTTAACGGCGAGAATTACGTAACCGAGACCAAAAATCCACCAGGTCAAAGAGCCAACAATTGTCCACAGTAGCCAGAACCAGAAGGTGCGAATCTGCCAGCGGAAGTGGGATTCCGCCAGGGTACCGCGCACATCGCTACGCTTAAAGTAATTGATCAGTACCCCGACAAAAAATGGGATTGCGGTAAACAGGCTGATGGCTTGGATCAAGTAAACCATAATGGCCAGGTCGCGGCCGCTCTGTTCGCGGGCTTCCTGGGACCGTGCAGGGTACTGCTCAGACATAACTCTATTCTCTTGAGGGTTCAGTAAATATAGTGCGGCCCCTGCTTCGCAATTCAACTTAGCTGCGTTGAAGTGGCATTTTTGTGCGACGGTCGGATATGATTGCCGCCACTTAAAAGTGAAATGATCCTCATTATTTTAGCGCCCATTCGGTGTGTACATTGCGTTCGCGCCAGGCTTTTAACTGGCGTACAGATTCGCGCATAAGTTGTAGCAGCTCTGTGCGTTGTTGCCTGCAATGTTCCCGCTCGCTGTCGATGGAGAGGTTTGCGGCAAGGCAGCGCAAGCGTGAGGCCACATTGTCGAGGCCTACCTCTGCCGCTGCCCTGGATACCCCAAGGGCTTGTCTTTCCGCATCCAGCCAGTGGCGCCCGGTGAGCGCACTGGTTAAAGAGGTAATGCGCTTGGGCAGAGTGGCGATATGCTCGCTGAGCAGTTCTGCAAAAGTCAGGTGATCGAGGATGTCCTGTTGGCGGAAAAGGGTGTTGGTATTGAGTAGTTTGCCGGGGCGCGGCTTTTGCTGTGCGTTGGCGCCCTGGCTACGTCGGCCAGCCCAACTCATTAATTGCATCAACTGGTGGTCGGCAACGGGGTGAGTGAGTACGCCAGTAAAACCGCGAGCCTGGTAACGCTCCTTATCGCCGGATTTGGCGCTTTGTAGCAGGGCAAATATCGGTAACTCAGTGCCGCGCTCACGGCGAATTTCACGCACGGCCTCGACACCATCCATCAGCGGCAGGTGGGTGTCAGTCAGGATTAAATCAAAATTTCTCCGAAGTGCCGCGCTGCTGCCATCAACCCCGTTGCACTCTCGTTGCACATAGTGCCCCATGGCCTCCAGAGCAGCTTGCAGGGATTCGTGCTTATTATTTTCAACCAGCAGTACCGACTGATGAGAGCTGTTATTTCCAAGTATTTCTTTTGGCAGCTTGAGCTCCACCATTTCCACTTCACCTGCCAGGCGCAGATCATCCAGGGATTTAAGCGCGGCGTTTAATTGGCGCTTACCAATTTCCACTAGGGCTTTGGTGTTATTGTCCTCGCTACGCGCCAGCAGATTCAGTGTGCCGAGCAAGGTGTCCAAAGGGTGGTGTAGTCGGTGGCGGGCAATAGTGAGCAGATCGGATTTTTCCTGACGTAATAATTCTAGGTCCTCGCGCGTTTCTTCCAGTTGTTTTTCCAGGGTATTGAATTCGCTATTGCGACTGTGCACTTTCTGAAACAGATTGCTGTTTTCTTTGCCCAGACTGTCAATGCGCTCTCCAGTTTCCCGTTTTAATTTGCCTAGACATAACTGTCTATTGATTGCAAAGGTGCAAACTAACAAAAATGCAGCCGCTATTGCAGCAAGCCAGAGCATGGATACCTGTTGGTCAAGATTGGGAAATTCATATGCCTGCGCAGTATTGGAGATAAATACCGAAATGCAGACAAGTGAGCCGATCATTAGGTCGTGCAAATAAACACGACGAGAGGGTACCCCCCCAGAAAACATGGTTTTTTTCATCCTTGTAACCACTTTTTTGTTAGGGCGAACTAAGTCCATCAGTTCGCAGTCTGTTTTTTTGCGGTAAGTTTCTATTGATACTCCCGAAAACATCAAACCGTTTGATACTGCAATATTGCCTGGGGTACAAGAGAAATTTTTTTCGAGGAGGGTTTATAGCAAGAGGGTAAATAGGCCATTGATAGGCCTTTTTTCTCTGCTATCCAAGGTTTATTGCGCCATGAAGGCAGATAACTTTTTTTAAAACGCCCTTAGCTATGTGGATTGCACGCTATTACATTGGTAGGAGCAACAGAGGATTTTATTAGGGCAAAGCGTTTTTAGGCGAGGTAAGAGAGAATATCAAAATGCGCAACCTGTTGTATTAGAAAATTTATTCGGTTTTTTTCTTAGGCGGCCTGTAACAGTCGCTCTTGTATCAGCTGCAGCATACGCTCAGAGGGCAGAAAAAGGCGGATGCCATCGCAGTGGGCGAGGAGCTCTTGATAAAAATAATCGAAATGAGTGCAGCCCAGGATCAGAATTTGCACACCGCTTTTCACCAGCGCGGCCACCAGGTCGTCGAGGGCGTGGTGCTGTACGATCATTTCTGCGGAGAGGCCATCCTCTATATCCTCCACGATCTGCAAGTTGCCGATACCAATCACCTTGGCGGTTTTATTGCGCTCCAGGATTTCCCGCTCGATATTGGCACAGCTCTGGCAGTTGGCTGCAAGTAGGCCGAAGTTGCGGTAGCGCTGGGTCAGCTCAGCGTAGACTTCCAGAGGAGAAACCACTTCGATAGGGGAGGCGGCTTTTACTGCGGTCATATCCACTGCGCCAGAGAGGGAATTACAGTAGATCATGGCGGCGTCTGCACCGGCCTGGTGCAGTTGCTCGATGGCACTGATTAACTGCTGGGTGAGGGCACTGCGTGCCAGTGCTTGAAGCTGGGTTTGGGCCTGGGGCGATGCGGACAGGGATAGGCCCACGCCGCGAAACTGTCGTGCGTCGAGGAACTCCAGCCCGAAGCGGGTATCTGTAGGGGTGCCGGCCACCACGCCAATTGTCATGGAGCTGTTCTCAATGGCGTTATAGGTCAACACGGCGATTTTCCTCTCTCGTAATACTCACTCGAGTGTTGGTGTTTCTCAGGAGGCCCTTCTGCTTCCAAGGGAACAGATGCTATTTACCCACACTCGGCGCACCCAGTCGAGATAAATTCCATAGGGGCCGCCGAGGGCGCCAGCGATCAGTATAAAGGTGACACTGGCGGTGGCAATTTCGTCCCAGCTGGCACCGCCGAGGCGCATATTGCACAGGTATAGAGGAAACTGAAAGCTAAGAAACACAAAGGTGTCCACCAGATAGGCATTGACCACACCGCCGCCGCCGAAGCGGTTCACAACCCAACTGCGGTAGATGCTAAAAGGGCGTGCGATCAGGGTGTTGAATACCAGCGCCATTAATCGCACTTTTAAGTGTTCGTTCCAGCTCATGCCAGCGAGCACCAGTTCGATAGGGATGGCTACAGCCCAAGAGAAGCTGTTCATAGCGAAGATATCCAGGAGGAAATTCCAGCGGCGCGTGTGGGGCGCGGCCGTGTCGGCGTCGGGGCTGGGCGGTATTAATGCGGGCGCGGACATGGAGCAAATAACCTCTTGAACATCAAGCCACCGGGTAGTGGTGGTGATCGGCCGGCGATTATATCTCCAATTTGCGTAAAAGCTAGCCTTGCATCTCGACTGGCAGGATACTTCGAGATAAACATCCTAAGTTTTAATGTGAATTTAATCTAAACATCTTATTGGCTTAAAGTGTCGTCTGGCCACAATGAGGCGCCAACAGTTAATATGTCATTCTTTGTATGCAACTGCTTGCATAACCCGAATCGGAGCCTCTATGTCACTGCGCTACGCCGTCCTTACTCTGCTGGATATCGACCCCGGCAGTGGCTACGATCTGAAGCGTCGTTTTGAGCGCAGCGTTTCCCACTTCTGGAGTGCCAGCCACCAGCAGATGTACCGGGAGCTGCATAAGTTGCACGACGAGGGCCTGCTGGATTGTGAGGAGCAGCCTCAGGCAGGCAAGCCGGACAAGAAAGTCTACAGTCTTACCGACAAGGGCCGTGCAGAGCTGCGCAACTGGGTAGCCCAGCCGGCGGCGCCACAAAAGATCCGTGAACCCTTCCTTGTGCGTATGTTTGCTGGCCACCATTTGAGCCGCGATGAGCTACATGGGGCGCTGGACGCTCAGTTACAGTTGCACAGGGGGTTGCTGGACAACTATAGGGAGCAAAATGAGCGGGTGCTGAAGAGTGACCCTGCTCTGCAGGAACGCTACTGGTTAGCACACCAGACCCTGTTATTGGGTATCGAGGCGGAGAAGACCTGGATCACTTGGGCGGAGAAATTGCTCGTGGAACTGGAAGAAAAGCGTGAAGAGACAAACTAAAAAACCGGGTTCAGCCCGGTTTTTTAGTTGCTATGCAGCTGCAGCTTAAATATTGACCTTCTCTATCACCAGGCTGCCAATTGAATAGCCAGCACCAAATGAGCAGATAATACCGCGCTCACCGACCTGCAAATCGTCACTGTGCAAATTAAAAGCAATGACCGAACCGGCACTGGCGGTGTTGGCGTAGCGGTCCAATACCACCGGGGCGCGCTCAATGCTGGCATCGTCGCCCATCAGCTTTTTGGCGATCAGGTTGTTCATATTGATATTGGCCTGGTGCAGCCAGTAGCGACTCACCGCTTGGGGTGTGGTGCCGGTTTCGCCCAGGTGTTCCTCAATATGAGCTGCGGCGATGGGGCAGACTTCCTTGAAGACCTTGCGGCCATTTTGGCGGAAAAGCTTGCCGGGACCGAATGGATCCACGTCTGCGGCGCGCGCAGTGTAGCCGAAGTTAGAGCGGATATTGTTGGAATAGACGGTTTTTGCCTTGGTGCCGAGGATTTCCCAGGCGCTGTCCACAGAGCAGGTATCGCGGCGTTCGACCACGCTGGCCACGGCCACATCGCCAAAAATAAAGTGACTGTCGCGATCGGTAAAATCCACTTGGGGGGAGGCCAACTCGGCGTTGATGACCAGAACAGTTCGCGCTGCGCCGGAGCAGATTGCATCTACAGCGCGCTGCAGGGAAAAGGTGGCGGAGGAACAGGCTACTTCCATATCGAAGGCGAAGCCATCGATACCAAGAGCGCCCTGGATTTCGATAGCAATAGCCGGGTAAGCACGCTGCATATAGGAGGCGCCGACAATGACCATATCTACGTCAGAGGCTTTCTTGCCGGCTTTATCCAGCGCCAGCTTGGCGGCGTTCAGGCCCATTTCGGCCTGCATACAGAGTTCGTCGTCATGGCGCTCGGGTATATAGGGACGCATGCGCTCTGGGTCCAGAATACCTTCGCGTGTAACCACATAGCGGCTCTTGATGCCGGAGGCCTTCTCAATAAATTCCGCCGAGGAATGGGGCTTGGGTTGTAGATTTCCAGCCTCGATTTCCTGCGCGTGTTTCAGGTTGTACTGTGTGGCGTAGGCGTTATAGGCGTCTACCAGCTCTTCATTGCTGATAGCCTCTGGTGGGGTCCACAGGCCTGTACCGCTGATGACAATGCCCCGTGGCAACTTGTACTCACTCATCGCTGAATCCCTGGCCCGCATCAAAAAAGGTGCGAGCAATTAGTCACTGAATAGAACCTTAGCAGTGCCGGCTTTAATGGGATTGATGCCAGAACGGCAAGGTAGGATATTGTGACGTTAATGTGACTACTGGTCTATCTGCGGTCGCGCCGAAGTGTCATGGCGTTCTGGCCAAAATAAAGGCGCTGACTCTGGTAGCTCCCGCTTCTAGTAACTTTTGTGTTGCCGCTTCCAGGGTGGCACTGGTGGTCAAGACGTCGTCTACCAATCCTATATGCAACCCCTCTACAGGCTCACGAACTGCGAAGTTCTGCAATAGATTGCGCAGGCGTTGGTGGCGGCGCAGCTGTGACTGGGTCTGGGTGGCTGCAATTTTGCGCAGCAGTCGCGGGCGCAGTGGCAATTGCCATTGCTTTGCGAGTTCCGCCGCCACCAGTTGGGATTGGTTGTAGCCGCGCTGCCAGTAGCGGCGCCAGTGCAAAGGAATGGGCGCAAGCAGGTCCGGCCTATCTTCAACGGGCTCTATTGCCTGCGCCGTCAGTTGCGCCAGAGTGTGACCAGCGGCCAGGTCGCTGTGGTATTTGAAACGCTGAATCAGCTGGCTTATCGGGTAGGCGTAGTGCCAGGTTGCGCGTACACCACTGTATTGCGGGGGCTCCCTCAAGCAAGCGGGGCAGACTCTGGCAGGCGAAGTCAACGGTAGCGCACAGGTTTCGCAGGCACTGCCCAGATAGGGCAGCTCTATAACGCAGTCATGGCAGATGCCGTAATTGCCCGCCCGATCCCCGCACAGCAGGCATATGGTGAGATTTTGAATGATGAGTGGAGACAGCAGCCTGTAAACCATAATCTGATGATTGAGTTGACAGCGTTTTGGGCCTGGCTAAACTGGCCAGTCCGTTTGGTCGAGTTTGCCACTACTTTGAGTTGCAGTTACCCCGGCCCTGTGAATAAAAACAGCACGAATAACTCCAGCAATAAAGAGAGAGTACGCCCAGTGACTGCCGCTCAGCAATTGCCCGCCGCCAAGATCCGCCACGATTGGACCCGCCAGCAGGTTCTGGATCTCTTCGCCATGCCATTCAGTGATCTGATGTTTACCGCTCAGCAGGTACACAGGGTGCACTTTGATGCCAACCGGGTGCAGGTGAGCACTCTCTGCTCGATTAAGACCGGTGCTTGCCCGGAAGACTGTGCCTACTGCCCACAGAGTGCCCGCTACGATACCGGGCTGGAGCGGGAAAAGCTGATGAAAGTGGAGAAGGTTTTGGAAGAGGCCCGCGCGGCCAAGGCCGGCGGTGCCACCCGCTTTTGTATGGGTGCAGCCTGGCGCTCGCCCAAGAAAAAAGACATGCCCTATGTCACCCAGATGGTACGCGACGTCAAGGCACTGGGCATGGAAACCTGTATGACCCTGGGTATGCTCAGTGATGAGCAGGCGCAGGAATTAGCTGAGGCAGGGCTCGACTACTACAACCACAATCTGGACACCTCGCCTGAATATTATGGCGAGATTATCACCACTCGCACTTATCAGGATCGCCTGGAGACTCTGGGGCGGGTGCGTTCAGCCGGCATGAAGGTCTGTGCCGGCGGCATTGTCGGTATGGGTGAGGGTGACAAGGATCGTGCTGGCCTGCTGATGCAGCTGGCCAATCTGCCTGAACACCCGGAGTCAGTGCCGATCAACATGCTGGTCAAGGTGGCGGGCACGCCGTTAGAGCAGGAAAAAGACCTGGACCCCTTCGAGTTTATTCGCTGTATTGCCGTGGCCCGTATCATGATGCCCAAGTCCCACGTGCGCCTGTCTGCGGGGCGTGAGCAGATGAGTGATGAGATGCAGTCGATGGCCTTCCTGGCTGGTGCCAACTCCATTTTCTACGGTGAAAAACTTCTGACTACTGCCAACCCCGAAGCCAACAAGGATATGCAGCTATTCAGCCGTTTGGGAATCCAGCCGGAGGAGTACCAGCAGTACAGCGATGAGTCCGAAGTGGAAGCGGAGCTGAATTCGCAGATCAGCGAGCAGCAAAATGATGCCTTTTTCTACGACGCGGCCAAATGACCCTGGATCAAATCCTGCGTCAACGTCTCGATGAGCGGCGCCGGCGCAACCTATACCGAGAAGTTAAAACCCTGGATTCGGTGCCGAATCCCCTGGCGAGGGTGGATGGCGGCGAACTAATCGCCTTC
The DNA here is from genome assembly GCF_041447265.1 of Microbulbifer epialgicus. Lineage (NCBI taxonomy): Bacteria > Pseudomonadati > Pseudomonadota > Gammaproteobacteria > Cellvibrionales > Microbulbiferaceae > Microbulbifer > Microbulbifer epialgicus. The sequence goes on along the minus strand of NZ_JBGMEK010000037.1, from coordinate 36,460 downwards.
AGCAGTAATGACTACCTGGGGTTGGCGAGCCGCCCTGAAGTAATCGCTGCGCAGCAGGCCGGTGCTGAGCTGGGCGCAGGCGCCACTGCCTCCCATTTGGTCAACGGCCACCTGCAGATTCACCAGCAGTTGCAGTACGACCTGGCCGAGATTACCGGGCGAGAGGCAGCACTGGTATTTTCCAGCGGCTATATGGCCAATGTAGGCACGCTTTGTGCGCTGTTGGGCCGTGTCGATAATATTATTTCTGACAAGCTCAACCATGCCTCTCTGATTGATGGCGCCCGCCTGTGTGGTGCCAACAGCCTGCGTTTCCCACATAACGACCTGGATGGATTGCGTCGCCAGTTGCGAAGGGCTGCCGGGCGCGACGGTAATATCCTGGTGGCGGTAGATGGTGTCTACAGTATGGATGGCGATCTCGCCCCATTGGCTGAGATCGCCAGGTTGTGTAGGGAGTTCGATGCCTGGTTGATGGTGGATGAAGCACATGGATTTGGAGTGATGGGCAGTGAACAATTTCCCCTGGCGGGCAGTTGTGCAGCGGCGGGTCTCGACCAGTCCCAAGTGCCGGTTATGATGGGCACCTTGGGCAAGGCCGCTGGCAATGCCGGAGCCTTTGTAGCTGGCTCCCGCGCATTGATCGACTACCTGGTGCAGTTTGCCCGCCCTTATATCTACACAACCGGTATGCCGCCGGCAGTGGCCGCAGGCTGTGTGGCCGCTGTTAATTTGATGCGCAGTGAACCCGCGTTGCCCCAGCGCCTGGAGTCTAACATTGCCCACTTCCGCCATCGTGCGAGGCAACTGAATTTACCTCTCGCTGACTCTCCCAGCGCAATTCAGCCGCTCCTGCTCGGTTGTGAAGAAACCGTTATGGCAGTAGCTGCACAGTTGGAGCAACGCGGTTTTTTGGTTGGTGCGATACGCCCACCTACGGTGCCAGCTGGCACCGCTCGCCTGCGTATTACCTTGAGTGCTGCACATTGTCACAGCCAAATTGATGCGCTTCTCGATGCCTTGGCGGTCGTACTGCAGGAAAATAGAGCGGTACGTTTGTGAGCCAAATAGAGAACCTGGTATTTCTACATGGCTGGGGCGGGGATAAAGGTCCCTGGCAGCCGCTACTGAACGCTGTACGGGAGCAGCTGGGCCAGCGTTTGAGTTGTATTGAATTGCCGGGCTTTGGCGAACTTAGAGATGAGCCTTGGCCGAGTGAAGAGGCACTTTTGCAGCAGCTCTACCAGTCGCTGCCATGTCGTTGTGTAATTGTGGGGCACTCTCTTGGCGGCATGCTGGCCCTGCGCCTGGCGGCTAGGCCGGAACAGAGCAAAATCTTAGGGGTTGTCACTATTTCCGCCAATGCCTGCTTTGTAGCGCGGGATAATTGGCCGGGTATGTCCCGGCGCACCTTTGAGAATTTTCGCAGTGCATTTGTGAGTGACCCTTACGGAGCCTGGGAGCGCTTTTGTGCCTTGCAATCCCATGGCGACAGTGCCATGCGCACTCTGCTCAAGCATCTTAAGAGGCGCAGGCCAGATATCAATGTCGGCTCCTGGTTAAGCGCCCTGGACTGCCTCGCAAGGCTGGATAATCGGAGTTTATTGCAGGGCCTGCGAGTACCCGCCCTGCACATGTTTGGCAAGCGGGATGCCCTGGTACCACTGGAGGCGGCAGAGGAATTCCAAGCCTTTGGTGCTTCAGTTGAAATATTGGAAGGCTGTGGCCACAAACCACACTTGTCACAGCCTCAACAGGTGGCCAAACGGCTGAGGCGTTTTGTAGCAAGCCTGGCCCCAGCCGGTGATGTGTTTGAGCCCTTTGACAAGTCTGCGGTGGCGCGTTCGTTTGGCCGTGCTGCCAGCAGTTATGATGGCTGTGCCCATTTGCAGCGGGAGGTATGCCGCCAGCTAATGAAAATGGCGGATCACCACTGGACTCCCCGCATAATAATCGACCTGGGCAGTGGTACTGGTTTCGGCAGCAAACTGCTGCGTCAGCATTTTCCTGAAGCGCGTATCGTCGCCTTGGATTTGGCTGAGGATATGCTGCGTTTTGCCCGCAAGGAGCGGCCGCAGGCAAATGCCCACATCGCCGCAGATGCAGAGCAGTTACCCCTGGCGGACGGCAGCGTAGACTTGGTGTTCTCCAGTATGGCGCTGCAGTGGTGCTATAGGCTGCCGACGTTATTCGCTGAGTTGCGGCGTATCCTGTCGCCTGAGGGACGCTGCCTGGTGGCGACACTGGGACCGGGCACCCTGGCGGAACTTCGCGACAGTTGGGCCAAAGTGGACAGCGGTGTGCACGTCAACCGCTTTCTGCCTCTGGCAGACTGGCACCATGCTGCATCGCACTCAGGTTTAAGCGGGAAGGTGCTCGACGAGCAGCGATTGTTGCATTTCGACAGTCTGCGCCATTTGATGAGGGAGTTGAAAGGAGTGGGTGCGCACAATATCAATCGCGCAGCCAACCGAGGCATGACTGGGAGAGCCAGCCTAAAGCGACTGGCTTTGGCCTATGAAAGTCTCAGGCAGCCGCAAGGGCTGCCGGTGAGTTACGAGGTGATCTATATGAAGCTTGCCCAGGGACCTGATCAGGGGTAGATATCGATGGGGGTAGGGGTCTTCACCAGCTCCCAGATCTCGTCCATTTCCCGGTTGGAGGCCACCGCGATGCAACCGTCGGTCCAGTTGTTGCGGCGCAGGTGTTTTTCCATATAAGACCATTGGGGTTTAATGCCGTGAATCATGATATCGCCGCCGGGGCTGACGCCCATCCTCGCTGCGCGCGCGCGGTCCTGCTTATTCGGATAGGAGACGTGAATGGAACGGTAGAACCGACTTTTCGGGTTCTTCCAGTCCAGCGTGTAGCGGCCCTCTGGGGTGCGCTCATCTCCCTGGCGGACTTTGTGTCCTCTGGGGTTGTCGCCAAATGAGACGGTGTAGCTTTTTACTACCCGCCCATCGCGAATCAGCTGCATCAGTTTCTTGGACTTGTACACAACGACATGGTCGACAGGGGCAACTTTTGCTGAGGCGAGCGCGGGCACCGCGAGCAGCAGGGCAAGAATCAAGTATCGCATGGTCTTTAAGCAGTTCGAATGTTTATCGGTAATTTCGAGATTTCGCCGCATCCATGCAGAGCAGACTCCCCTTGGGGAGGTTTTTTTGAGCGCAACGCCGTGCTTTTTTTCAGTGCCCGGCTTGAATTGTTCAAAATATGCGCTACTCGGCTAAATTACCACCATGTTGTTAACATGAAAAGTCGCGCCAAGAAAAAAACTGAATTTTTTGATTAGGGGAGATTGTCGCCTTGGGCAGAACCTATTTTGTTGCCGGTACCGATACCGAAGTGGGAAAGACATTTGTGAGTGCGGCTCTGCTCACCGCTGCCGAAGATGCGGGCCTGCAGACTGCGGCGGTAAAGCCGGTAGCCTCCGGTTGCGAGCGTACGGAGGAGGGACTGCGCAACGAAGACGCCCTGCTACTACAGGAGGCTATGACCCTGGAGCTACCTTACCAGCAGGTAAACCCCTTTGCCCTGGAACCCGCTATCGCCCCCCATATTGCCGCCATTGAAGCGGGTAAGCAGCTCAGCTCTGCGCGTATGGCCGGTGTCTGCCGTGGTGTAATGGCCGCTGGTGCCGACCTGGTGTTGATTGAGGGGGCCGGAGGGTGGCGTACGCCGCTGGGCCCAAGAGCATTCCTGTCCCAGTTGCCGCGGGAGTTGAACACACCGGTAATCCTGGTGGTGGGTATGCAGCTCGGTTGTATCAATCACGCCCTGCTCACTGCCGAAGCAATTCGTCGTGACGGCCTGCCGCTGGCGGGTTGGGTAGCCAACTTTACTCGTGTGGGCATGGAGCGCGCCGAGGAAAACCTCGCTACTCTTGAGGCCCTGTTGCCCGCGGCTCTGCTCGGTGTGGTGCCGCACTGCGAAGCGCGGGACTATCGCGATGCGGCCCAATACTTGGATATCCGCCCACTGTTGTCTACCTGACCGATTCCCGATCAATTTTCTGCCGGCTTTGTGACAGCCCAAACCAGTTGACTTTGCCCGCCTTCGGCCCTAGATTCAAACAAGCGTTTGAAACACTTGAATGAGGATTGGGAGCATGGCCGACTACAAGGCGCCCCTGCGGGAGATGAACTTCCTGCTGCACGAAGTCTTTGCTGCAGAAAAACTCTGGACGAAACTGCCCGGATTGGCTGGGGCGGTAGATCGCGAGACTGCTGATGCGATTCTCGAAGAGATGGCCAAACTGGCTTCCAATACCCTGGACCCGATTAATCGCAGCGGCGATGAAGAAGGATGCCACTGGAATGATGGTGTTGTGACTACGCCGGAAGGCTTCAAGGAGGCCTATGCGACCTTCTGCGAGGGTGGCTGGGGCGCACTGCTGGGCAATCCGGAATACGGTGGTATGGGTATGCCGAAAATGCTGGGTGCCCAGGTCGAGGAAATGATCACCGCCTCCAATATCTCCTTCGCTCTCTACCCGGTATTGACCAATGGCGCCTGCCTGGCGATCGATGCCCATGCCAGCGAGGAGCTGAAACAGAAATTCCTGCCCAAAATGTACGAGGGCACCTGGGCCGGCGCCATGGACCTTACTGAGCCACACGCCGGCACCGACCTGGGCATTATCCGCACCAAGGCTGAGCCCCGTGAAGATGGCAGCTACAGCATTAGCGGCAGTAAGATCTTTATTACCGGCGGCGACCAGGATCTGTCCGAAAATATTATTCACCTGGTACTGGCCAAGCTGCCGGACGCGCCCAAGGGCCCCAAAGGCATCTCCCTTTTTCTGGTGCCGAAATACAAGGTGAACGAAGACGGTGGTCTCGGCGAGAGTAATAAAGTGAACTGTGGTTCCATTGAGCACAAGATGGGCATCAAAGCCTCCGCCACCTGTGCGATGAATTTTGATGGCGCCCAGGGCTGGCTGGTGGGTGAGGTGAACAAGGGCCTCGCGGCTATGTTTACCATGATGAATTACGAGCGCCTGGGAGTGGGTATCCAGGGCCTCGGTGCTTCTGACCGTTCCTACCAGAATGCCCTGGAGTACGCCCGCGACCGTATTCAGAGCCGCTCCCCGGCTGGTGCCCAGCAACCTGCAAAAGCCGCGGACCCGATCATTGTGCATCCCGATGTACGCCGTATGCTGCTTACCCAGAAAGCCCTGGTTGGCGGTGGTCGTGCCCTGTCCACCTATGTGGCACAGTGGCTGGATATCTCCAAGTTCGGTGAGGGTGATGAGAAGAAGAATGCTGAGGCCATGGTGGCGTTGCTGACTCCGGTGGCTAAAGCTTTCACTACCGATATGGGCCTCGATTGCACCGTACTCGGCCAGCAAGTATTCGGCGGGCACGGCTATATCCGTGAGTGGGGCCAGGAGCAGTTGGTGCGCGATGTGCGTATTACCCAGATCTACGAGGGTACCAATGGTATCCAGGCCCTGGATCTGGTGGGCCGTAAGACCGTCGCCAGCGGCGGCGCCCTGTTTGAGTTGTTTGCCGCGGATGTGCAGAAATTTATCGACCGCCAAGTAGATCGCGAAACAATGTCGGAGTTTGTACGGCCACTGGCGGCAGAACTGCAGCGCCTGCGCGAAGCTACCGAAAAAATGGTCGCGGCCAGTCAGGAAGACCTTCACGCACCAGGCGCCGCTTCCGTTGAATACTTACATCTGTTCGGTTATGTGGCCTATGCCTTTATGTGGGCGAAAGTGGCCGATGTGGCCCTGGATAAGCAGGAGGTGGACAGCTTCTATAAAGGCCAGGTGAAAACCGCACGCTTTTACTTCGCGCGCTTGCTGCCGCGCACCCAGGCACTGGCTGCAAGTGTAAATGCCGGCAGTGCTACCCTGATGGATCTGGAGGAAGAGCTGTTTTAACGGCTCCCTAACAGAGCGCCAAAAGCCCCGCATCGCGGGGCTTTTTTATTTTGATTGTTTATGTTTCAGAGCTTGCTATGGCTTGGCTTCAGCAGTCAGGGTCAGTCCGTTAAATGCTTCGTAGCCGTGCAGGGCGATATACCAGGTACCGGCAGAGGGGTTATTGAAAGAACAGCTCTCAGTATTATACCCACCGGTCTCTTCTACCCACTCGTAAGGTCGGCAATCGTAATTGCTTTTGCTTGGGCTGCTTCCGTATTGGACATACAGGTCGACTTCACCATTATCGTTGTAGATTTCGATATCCAGGGAGGACATGCCCGGCTCCACCTCAATCTGGTATGTCAGCCAGCTGCCCGACGCGCCTGCAACATTAGTTTCCACCAGACTGGAGCTATTACCAGTATTTCCACCGCCGGTTACCGCTGCAACCGCCGCAGCGGCATCGACAATGCCGGCACCACAGCCACTACACGAAGATGGGAAACTACGAGTAGTGTTACTGAGTACGGATTCAACTTCATCTGGGGTCAGGTTCGGGTCTACCGAGTAAAGCAAAGCGGCTACGCCGGCAACATGGGGTGCGGCCATGCTGGTGCCTTGACTGTAGTAGTAGCTATCGCTTCCGGGGCTTCTGGTACCGCTATTGAGTGTTGAGAGGATGCCGTTGGAATCGTTGATGAAGCTTTGTGCGCCCCCAGGTGCGGCCATATCTACTGCATTGCCGTAATTGGAATAGTAAGCGCGGCCGCCGTCGCGATCTGTTGCGGCAACAGTGATAACGCCATCACAGCTCGCCGGGGTGTATCTACTTGCGTAATCATCGTCATTACCGGCGGCCACGACAACGGTTGCGCCGAGGCTGCGTGCGGTATTAATGGCGGTTTGGTAGGCCGAGCCGCAGGCACCCTCACCACCGAGGCTCAGGTTAAGAACCTGTGCCGGGTTGGCATTCTTCGGTACACCGGAAACGCTGCCTCCCGCAGCCCAAACGATGGCATCTGCGATATCTGAAGTCAGACCGCCACAGCGGCCGAGTACTCGAACTGGGACCACCTTGGCTTTGTAAGCGACGCCGGCCACACCGATATTGTTGTTGGTAGTGGCTGCGATAGTGCCGGCAACGTGGGTACCGTGCCAGCTGCTGTCGCTTTCGTAATCTCTGGGGTCATTACTTTGGCAGGCATTGTCTGTGTGCCAGTCACCTGGGTCAGTGGCATCGCTATCACGCCCGTTACCATCGACCGAGACAAACGTATTGGAAATCATATCGTAACCCGGAAGCAGGTTGTCTTTCAGGTCGTGATGAGGGCGATAGCCGGTATCAAGGACGGCTACTACAGCGCCCTCACCCTGTGTGACATCCCAGGCTGAGGGCAGATTGAGGCCACCTGTGGATTCCCAATAGTGCCATTGATTCCAATAACTGGGATCATTCGGAATTGCCATTGGACGCATTATCAGGTCTGGTTCTGCGTACTCGACATTGGGGTCCTGCTTTAGTCGCTCAACTATTTTTTTCAGTTCTGCCTTGCTTTTGCGGCCCTCCAAGCGCATTACCTGGGCTCCTGAGGCCATACGGCGCTTGTGGCGTAACTTGTGGCCGGCTCGTTGAGAGGCCTTATCAATAGTGTCTTGTGCAAGCTTGGCACCATGACCAACTTTTGAGCTTTGCTTGTACTTGATGATGATGCCGTCACTCAGGCCGGTCTCATTTGCATGAGCCGCGAAAGGGGCGGCACACGCCAGCGAAACTGCCGCTGCGATTGCTGTTTTTTGCATCAGGGCTTTTAATGATGAGCGCATTATTATTGTTTTCTCCACAACTTTTGGAATTATCGGTACCGGCAGTTTTGCCAGTACATTTTTTGATTGCTGATCCCAAGTGCGCTCCCAAGCCTAACAAGTTTGACTGATCCCTGAGCGAATGGCCTTAGCCTAAAAGTCCTGTGCTGATAAACATAAAATTTAGGAATTTTATTCCTCAAAAAATAATCACCTGGGCATGCTTTGTAACGAATTTGAAACGTTAGTCTTCAGGTCAAAATTAAATTTTTCTTATAATAATATGTAATAACTTTATCGCTTGTTTGTCGGGAGCAAATAGTCTGAACTCAGCTTCCTCGAAATGGGCAGAGCAACCCCGGAGACTTCAGGTGGCTCCTGTGGCCGGCCTTCTGAGAATCTTCCTGCTTCAGGGGGTTAAGCAAGTTTTTGTGGAGTCGCTTATCGCTTTCTCCTACACTCGAAACACAAAAATAATGAGCGAAAGAGCCAATGTCCGATACTCCCCGTAAAAAACTCTCTGAGGAAGACCAGGCCAGAGTCGATCAATTTCTGCAAAGTGGTGTGAATCAGGTCGAACGCAAACCATTCAGGCCCTGGTTGTTGTTGCTGGTTGTAGTGGTTGTACTGACGCTGCTGTCGCTGCTCAGTGTGTTTATCGCACAGACCAAAGGCGTGGTTTAAGGGGCTTGCTATGACGACTGAAAAAACTTTCCAGCCCCTCAATTTTACCCACCTTGACGAAGATGAGATGTGCCGTCGCGCCGGAGAGTTTTTCCGCTTGATGCGCCGGCGCCGCTCGGTGCGCGATTTCTCTGCAAAGCCTGTACCCCGGGGGGTTATCGAAGACGCTGTGCGCGCTGCGGGCAGCGCTCCCAGCGGGGCCAATATGCAACCGTGGCATTTTGTTGTAGTTGAGAGTGTGGAAGTTAAACGCCGTATTCGCCTGGCGGCGGAAGAGGAGGAGCGTGAATTTTATCAGCGCCGCGCCTCCGAGGAGTGGCTCAATGCACTGGAACCTCTGGGGACAGATGCTCACAAGCCGTTCCTGGAAACCGCCCCCTACCTGATCGCGATATTCCTGAAAAAATTCTCCAATGCGGAAACTGGAGAGCGACTAAAAAACTATTACACCTCTGAATCGGTGGGTATTGCCACGGGTATGTTGATCGCCGCACTGCACAACGCCGGTGTGGCGACCCTGACGCACACCCCCAGCCCAATGAAATTTCTCAATGAAATTCTCGGCCGTCCTGTGGAGGAAAAGCCCTATATGATTCTGGTAGCCGGGCTGCCGGCGAAAGGCGCCCAGGTGCCGGCGATCGCCAGAAAACCGCTGGATGAGATTGCTGATTTTATTTGAGTATGCGGATTCTGTGTGTAAGGGGCGCGGGCTTGAGTGAAAAATGGGTACACTGGCGGAATTTGAGCTTAGGGGGCCATGCCAAAAATACTGATCGTTGAGGATGAGGGCGCTATTGCCGATACTCTGGTTTACGCCCAGGAGGCCGAAGGTTTTGCCACCTGCTGGGTGGGGGTCGCTGGTGAGGCACTTGCGATGCTGGAAAGTGAGCCTTTCGATTTGGTTATTCTGGATATCGGCTTGCCAGATATTAGTGGCTTTGAGGCGTGCAAGCGCTTGCGCCGGTTCTCCGAAGTGCCGGTAATCTTCCTCACTGCGCGCAACGCGGAAATAGATCGGGTAGTAGGACTCGAAATCGGTGCCGACGATTATGTGGTGAAACCCTTCAGCCCTCGCGAAGTGGCGGCGCGGGTCAAGGCTATCCTCAAGCGCATGGTGCCGCGGTCCAATAAATCTTCAACGATAGAGTCGACAGGGCCTTTTCGTATTGACCCGGCGAGTTACCAGATTCATTTCCATGATCAGTTATTGCCTCTGACCCTCCATGAATATCGCCTGATGGAAACCTTGCTGGCCCAGCCGGGCCGGGTATTTTCCCGAGCACAATTACTCGATGCTTTGGGCATAGCTCTGGAGGCGGGCTATGAGCGCAATATCGATAGCCATATCAAGGGGCTGCGAGCCAAGTTGCGATTGATCGCACCGGATGCCAAGCCAATCCAGACCCACCGAGGGTTGGGCTACAGTTGCTGCCTGGAACATTGAGATGTCGTTGGGGATACGCATTTTCGCTGTCTATTTTGTTTTTGTTGGCCTGGCCAGCTGGTTTGTATTAAATACGGTAATGGAGGAGATCCGCCCGGGGGTGCGCCAGTCCACTGAGGAAACCCTGGTAGATACTGCCAACTTGTTGGCGGAAATCCTGCGCGACGATGTCAGCAGCGGTAACCTGGCTCAGAGCCAGTTGCCGGCGCTGCTGGAAGCCTATGGCCGGCGTCAACCGCAGGCCAATATCTGGGGCTTGACTAAGAGCCAGGTCAACCATCGCATCTATGTCACCGATGCTAAGGGCAGGGTTCTGCTGGATTCCAGTGGTCGGGCGGTGGGCCAGGATTACTCCCGTTGGAATGATGTCTACCTGACTTTGCGTGGGGATTACGGTGCACGCTCTTCCCGCGAGGACCCGAATAATCCTGAGTCTTCGGTTATGTACGTTGCCGCACCAATCCTGGATAAGGAAAAAATTATCGGTGTGGTCTCAGTGGCCAAGCCCAATCAAACCCTGCAGCCCTATATCGATCGATCGCAAAAGCGTTTGACCTGGTTTGCTGCCGGCTTACTCGTTCTCGGCCTATTGGTTGGCGCACTGTTATCTTGGTGGTTGAGCCGCTCCCTGGGCAAATTGACTCGCTATGCCCAGGCTGTGAGTGCTGGGCAGCGCGCGGAAGCACCACAGTTAGCCACAGGTGAACTGGGACAACTGGCAAGTGCGGTAGAGCATATGCGTGTTGAGCTAGAGGGCAAGGATTATGTAGAGCGCTATGTGCATACTCTGACCCATGAATTAAAAAGCCCATTGGCAGCTATTCGCGGTGCTGCTGAATTATTGGCTGGGGAGATGTCAAAGGCGCAGCGGCAGCGTTTTGTGAGCAATATCCAGCGGGAGGCTGGACGCTTACAGCAATTGAGCGAGCGATTACTGCATCTAGCCCAGGTTGAGCAGCGCCAGGGCCTGGAGGAACGGGAGGAGGTGTCAATGTTCCTCTTGCTAGAAGAGTTGTTACATGCCCAGCAGTCGCGTATTTCCGCTGCAGATTTGAAGGTTGAGGTTGTATTAGATCGCGCATTAAAGCTCTGTGGAGAGCGCTTCCTATTGCGCCAGGCGCTGGCCAACTTGCTAGATAATGCTCTGGATTTTACCCCGCAAGGCGGGTTGATTCGCTTTACCGGCAAGCGAAAAGAAGCGCGTATCGAATTGTGCCTGTTCAATCAGGGACAGGCGATTCCCGAGTACGCTCTGGAGCGTTTGACCGAGCGTTTCTACTCCTTGCCTCGGCCAAGCGGCGGGCGCAAAAGCACCGGCCTTGGACTCAACTTTGTGCAGGAGGTGGCTGGGTTGCATGGTGGTACTCTGGCTATCAGCAATGTGGACGGTGGCGTGGAGGTGCGTCTGAACTTACCGAGTGCCTGATTGAAGGTACTACTGAGTCAGAAGGAAAGAATACACTGCACTTGAGACGCGCTGTGAATACATCCCTGTAATCTCGTAATCGGCATCCATGCCTCATACGGTCCCGAGCGCAGTGTATTCTTTCTTTCCTGCTTTTTAGTACCTGCTGATTTCCACTCAGCCTCCATACAATCTCCACGCTCTCCCCATAAGCGCCCCATATTCACTCTTCAGACTTACTGCATCGAAATTCGACATTGAGGTCTGAAGTATGAACCGAGTCCTGGTTTTTAAAGTGGGTGCAATCTCCCTTCTAATTCTGCTGCTACTAGTAGTACCCCTGAATATGATTGGCGGCATGATCGATGATCGATGATCGATGATCGATGATCGATGATCGATGAGCGACAGCGATACCAGCGGGGCGTTCTGCAGGATATTGCGCGCAGCTCCAGTTATAGCCAGCAGATCGTCGGACCCATCCTTGTGCAGCCTTATGTAAAAACCTTTAAAGAGTGGAAGACTCATGAGCAGACAGGAAAGCGCTACGAAGAAGAGCGTGCGGTGAGCGGGAATCTGTATTTCCTGCCCGAGCATTTTTCTTTTGACGCTGATATGACCACTGAGCGTCGTGCCCGGGGTATTTACGAAGCGCTTCTCTACCACAGCGATAGCAAAGTCAGCGGTATGTTTCAAGTGCCGCCGCGGCTGGGGTTGGGAGATAATTTGGATAAATATCGTTTCGGGGTTCCTTTCCTTTCCGTGGGGATTAGTGATATCCGGGGTATTCGCAATGGTTTACAGCTGAAACTGAATGGCCGAACATTGCCATTTGCGCCGGGTAGCTGGGCACCGATTGTTGGTAGCGGGATACATGCAAAGCTGCCAGCGCTGGAACGCGAGGAAGGGCAATCTCTGGAGTTTGCTTTCGATCTGAAACTGCAGGGCACAGAGCATCTGCGTTTGGTCCCGGTTGGCCGCGACAGCCAGGTGATGCTGAGTGGCGACTGGCCACATCCAAGCTTCTTCGGGGAATTCCTACCCAGTCGTCGCCAGGTGGATAAAAACGGGTTTACCGCAGAGTGGCAGACCAGCTTCTTTGCCACCAACCTGGAGGAGGTGTTGCAGCAATGTGGCAATAGCAGTGAGTGTAAAGAACTGTTACATCGCAGCTTCGGAGTCAGCTTCCTTGACCCGGTGAATCAATACCTAAAAACTGATCGTGCGGTCAAGTATGCACTGTTGTTTTTAACCCTGACATTCGCCACTTTCTTCTTGTTTGAAATCCTCAAGCGCCTGGCGGTACACCCAGTGCAGTATGCGCTGGTGGGTCTGGCGTTAGCTCTATTTTATCTGTTGTTACTGTCACTGTCTGAGCATATCGCTTTTGCCAAAGCCTATATATTGGCCGCATTGGCATGTGTGGGACTGATTGGCTTTTACACCAGCTCAGTGCTGCACAGCTGGCGCCGGGGGTTGGGCTTTGCTTTACTGCTGGCGGCGCTTTACGGTCTCCTCTATGGATTGCTCAGCGCCGAGGACTATGCCCTGTTAATGGGGGCGCTGTTGGTATTCGGTGTGCTCGGCTGCACTATGGTGCTTACCCGTAAGTTGGATTGGTACAGTGTTGGACGCCGCGCTTCGGATCAAGAGAAGTCATAGTCTGTTAAGACTGTATCTCTCCTATAAACCGGGACCTAGTGTGAAGGTCCCGGTTACCTTTCCCCCAGGCGCACTATGGTCTCCCATTCTGAATCCGTCACAGGCTGTATCGATAGTCGCCCCTGCTTAACTAACACCATGTTTTTAAGTTCAGGGGTCTTCTTGATTTCGGCCAGGGGAACTGGCCGTGCGAACTCACTGCACCAGGTTACATCGACACAGTACCAGCGCGGCTCGTCGGGAATCGCCTTTGGGTCGAAGTACTTGTTTTCGGGATCGAATTGGGCCGGGTCTGGATAGGCCGCACGAACTACTTTGGCGGTACCCACCACCGCAGGCACCTTGCAGGCACTGTGGTAGAAGAGTACCTCATCGCCTAATGAGACCTGGTCACGCAGGAAGTTGCGCGCCTGGTAGTTGCGGATTCCATCCCAGCGGCCGCAGCCGGTGGCTTCGGCGGCGAGGTCCTGCAGGCTGTATTCGTCGGGTTCGGATTTGAATAACCAGTATGTCATGCGGCAGTTTGTCCCTGTGCTGCGCCGGTTGGTGTTTCGCCGGCGATCGGTGCCATTTAGTATGAACCCATACAAATGTGTCAAATCGACGTCATTTTTTGATGTCTGCAGCGGGAGATTATGGGAAACAAAGCATTTCAATGGCTTTCACAGCGCCTGTCTAGCCACAAGTCCCAATACTGGGCGCTGCAGCTTAGCGGTTGGGCTGGCTATACCCTGCTGTCCTATGTCAATAGTTTTTTCTGGGTGAAAGATCACTGGGTTTATTCCGGCTATATTGCCGTTGCCGTTAGCTCCGGGATTTTCCTTACCGAAGCCATGCGTACTGGCTACCAGAGACTGTGGAGCAGGCCGCCGGTCACCCGGTTCCTGGGATCGCTTTTATTAGTGTCAGTGGCTGCTGCCTTGTGGGCGGGAATTAAGTTTGGCGGCCACTTGTGGCTTTATGGTACGGAAGATGCTGAGAACCCCTTATGGCGGGCCATTTATTGGTTTTCCTATTCATTTATGATTTTCACCACTTGGTCGGCATTGTATTACAGCATCAAGTACTACCAAGCTTCGCAAACCCAGAAGGCCAAGACCCTGCGAGCCGAATCCATGGCGCACCAGGCCCAACTCAAGATGCTGCGTTATCAGTTGAACCCTCATTTTTTGTTTAACACACTGAATGCGATTTCCACTCTGATTCTCGATAACGACGGGCGTACGGCTAACAATATGGTGACAAGATTGTCACAGTTTCTGCGTCACTCCCTGGATAATGACCCGATGCAGAAGGTGACTCTGGCCAAGGAGGTGGAGGCGCTGATGCTCTATTTGGACATAGAGAAAGTGCGCTTTGCCGATCGCCTCGGCGTGCGCCTGGATTTACAGGGAGAGTCGCCACAGGCACTGGTGCCGAGCCTGCTGCTGCAGCCGCTGGTGGAGAATGCCATCAAATATGGTATTTCCCAGTTGGAGTGGGGCGGAGAAATCAGTATTAAAGCCCGAGTTTTTGCTGGTGAGTTATTACTGGAGGTCAGCGACAATGGCCCCGGAATGTCGGACAAGGAACTTAGTTTAATTGGCAAGGGCTACGGTGTAGGTATCCGCAATACCTGTGAGCGCTTACGCGCATTGTATGGTGATGACCAGAGAGTGCGTTTCCGCAATCGCCCGGAGGGTGGCCTGTCGGTAAATATCCGCATTCCCTTTGAACAGGAATAATGAAATGAGTGCAGTTGTAACCCTGAGCGCAGTGATTATCGATGATGAACCCCTGGCGCGGCGCGGTCTACGCCTACGCTTGGAGCAGATGTCTGGTGTAGAAGTGATCGCCGAATGCGGCAATGGGCGCGAGGCGTTGGATAAAATTCTTAAACTGAATCCTGATGTGATCTTTTTGGATATTCAGATGCCGGGTATCAACGGACTGCAGCTGGTGCAGCAGATCCCTTTGGATAAGTTGCCACAAATCGTGTTTGTCACTGCTTATGACCAGTATGCGGTGGAGGCCTTTGAGGTTAATGCAGTGGACTACGTATTGAAGCCCATAGAGGAAGAGCGCCTGGAACTGGCGCTGACACGAGTGCGGGAAAAAATGGCTACGGCGGATATTGCCGTGCAGCGCGAGAAGTTGCTGGAAGCGGTTGCCGATCTAACCAAAGAATCCCCCGAGGAACTAGAGCAGAAACTGGTGAGTGGCCAGTTCGCCGGCAGTGCCTATCCGGAAAAAATTGCAGTGAAGGACTCCGGCAAAATCACCCTTGTACCGGCGAGCGAGATTGACTGGATTGATGCTGCCGGGGATTACATGTGTGTACACGCCCTGGGCGAAACCCATGTAATGCGTATTACCATGAAGGAGCTGGAGCAGCAGTTGGACCCGAAACTGTTTCAGCGTATCCATCGTTCCACCATTGTGAATCTCAGCCGCGTGCGTGAAATTCGTGCGCATATCAATGGCGAATATCACCTAGTGCTGGATAATGGTGAGTGCTTGAAAATGAGTCGCAGTTATAAAAACAAAGTGCAGCATTTTTTATAGAAAAGTGTCAGTCCATGGACTTGTGAAAATGTCACACGTGGCCTGATCTACAATTCCCGACAATTAGTCGCAAGCCCCTTGTTTGTGTGTATTAAATCATTAGCCTTCGCCGCTAATTAAAAAAGAAGGGTCTATAGAATGGCGCTGACAAGAGCCGCTTTGAAAAACCCCGCCGCAGCTGGCGTGGCTGTGGTACTGGCCGTTTTACTGGGGGCTTTTCTCGCCAGTCGCTTGCCGGTACAGCTTTTCCCCGATATCGAAAATCCGCGCATTACCATCCAGGCTGGGTGGCGTGCCGCTGCACCGAAAGAGGTGGAGGCGGAAATTGTTGAGCCAATTGAATCCGTACTACAGGGACTCACCGGCTTAGAGATGATGCAGGTGAATGCCGGCCGTGGCGGCGCTTGGGTGAATCTGGAATTCACCATGGGCACAGATATGGATAAGGTGCTGATCGATGTGATCAGCCGAATGAGCAGCCTGCCGCCGTTGCCGAGGGATGCGGAGCCACCACGGGTGATGCTAGGCGGTTGGGGCGGCGATGCTACAGCGCTCACTTATTTTTTCCTGCAAAAACTTCCGGGAAACTCCAATCATCTCGACGACTACGCTGGCCTGATTGAGGATGTACTGCGACCTGAACTGGAGTCCGTGCCAGGCGTTGCCAGTGTGCAGGCCCAATCCGGGCGTGCGGCGCAGGAGGAATTACAGGTTGTTTTTGATCCCTGGAAAGCCGCAGAACTGGGTATTCAACTACCGGCGATCAGCCGCCAGCTGGCTTCGGCGCGGGATGTCTCGGGCGGTTTTACCGATGTGGGACGGCGTCGCTACACTTTGCGCTTTGTCGGTGAGTACAAACCCGATGATTTGTCGGAGTTGGTGCTGGAGTGGCGCGATGGTCAGCCAGTACGTCTCGGCGATATTGCCGAGGTGCGGGTGGGGCCGTCTGAGTCCCGCGGGGTGACCACGCAGAACGGCAACCCCGCGGTATCTATGCGCATCAACCGCACCAACGACGCCAATATGCTCGCAACCCTGGAACGGGTAAAACAAAAAGTCGCTGAATTGAATGACACTAAGTTGAAGGGCGAGCAGTTGGTGCTGGTGCAGTCCTTCGATGCCTCGGTGTTTGTTTACCGCGCCCTGAATTTACTCGGCGGCAATCTGATACTGGGTATACTGCTGGCAGTGGGGGTGCTGTGGTGGTTTATGCGGCGCATGCGTGCCACCCTGATCGTGGCTGCGGCTATTCCCATTTCCCTGCTCTCGACCTTTGTAGTGCTGTCCGCTGCAGGGCGCAGTGTGAACGTGATTTCCCTCGCCGGCCTCGCCTTCGCCACTGGTATGGTGCTCGATGCCGCGATTGTGGTGCTGGAAAATATTGTGCGCCTGCGGGAAAAAGGCCTCGGCCCGGAGGAAGCCTCGGAGCAGGGGGCCGGACAGGTTTGGGGAGCACTGCTGGCGAGCACCGCAACAACTGTGGCGATCTTCCTGCCGGTATTTTTCCTCAATAGTGTCGAAGGGCAGGTATTTGGGGACTTGGCTCTGACTATTGCCGTGGCAGTAGTATTTTCCCTGCTGGCCGCTGTGGCAATAGTGCCATTGGCGGCGAAGCTGTGGTTGCCTCCTATTTCCAGCGAGGATCGCCTGGCGCGCGTTTGGGAAAAAATCACTTCGCGGGTAATGGCACTGACCGGCACTCGCGCCCGTCGCTGGCGAGTCATTGGTGGCTTCCTGTTGGTGCCAATAGCCGCAACATATTTTCTTTTACCCAACCTCGATTATTTACCACCGGTAAAAAGGGATGCGGTGGATGTGTGGATGAATTTCCCCTCATCTACCAACACCAAAACAATTGAAAAGGAAATCGTCAACGAGCTGGACCGGCGCATGGCGCCTTATATGAGCGGTGAGCGCGAGCCGGCCCTGAAGAACTATTACATTATTTCCTGGCCCAATGGCGGCACCATGGGGGTGCGTGTTAAGGATATGGACCAGGCCAAGGAGATGGAGCGGCTGCTGCGCGAGGAAATCCTGGTGGATATTCCCGACTTTCAGGGATTTGCCGCCCGCGGCAATCTGTTTGGCCAGTTTGGTGGGGATCGCCGGATAGCTTTGCACTTACAGTCCCGCGATGCGGATGGCCTGATGCGTGCCGCCGCCCGTGGTGTGGAAGTGATGGAAGAGGTGATGCCGGGCACACCGGTGCAGACCAATCCGGGGCTTTCTTTATCGGAACCTGAGCTAACTGTGCGCCCGAACGACCGTGCAATGCTGGAGCAGGGCTGGAACCGCCAGGATATGGGCAGCTTGATTCGCACCCTGGGTAATGGTCTCTATGTGGGCGAATATTTTGACGGGGAAAAACGTCTGGATGTGATTTTCAAGGCACAGCCCTGGAGCACCCCGGAGCAGTTGCAGAATACCCCGCTGGTCACGCCCCGCGGTGAGGTAGTGCCGCTCAACCAGCTTGCCAATGTTGAGCGCACAGTAGGTCCGGGCAACCTGCGCAGGGTGGATGGTCGCCGCACTATTACATTGAATATTGTGCCGCCCGATGATGTGTCCCTGGAGGAAGTTCGCGCGCAGCTGGAGGCGGAAGTGCTGCCGCAAATCCGCGAGGCTCTGCCGGATGATGGCAGTATCCTGGTGGGTGGTAATGCCAGTGATCTGGATAAGGCCCTGGTATCCCTGTCACAGAATTTTGTTTTGGCGTTGTTGATTCTATTCCTGTTGATGAGTGCCTTATTCCGCTCTTTGCGTGATGCTGGGCTGGTTTTGCTCACCGTGCCACTTGCCACGGTGGGTGGAGTGCTGGCTCTACAATTCCTGAATTTAATTGGCTTCCAGCCTCTCGATCTTCTCACCATGATTGGCTTCGTTATTTTGCTGGGCCTGGTAGTGAACAATGCCATTCTGTTAGTGCACCAGACTCGT
This sequence comes from Microbulbifer epialgicus, assembly GCF_041447265.1. Classification (NCBI taxonomy): domain Bacteria; kingdom Pseudomonadati; phylum Pseudomonadota; class Gammaproteobacteria; order Cellvibrionales; family Microbulbiferaceae; genus Microbulbifer; species Microbulbifer epialgicus. The sequence continues at coordinate 18,103 of NZ_JBGMEK010000037.1, read as the reverse complement.
GCTGCGGAAGATGCCGGCGCTAGCCGGGTAGAGGCAGTAGAGCAGGCATTGCGCCTGCGTCTGCGCCCGATCTTTATGAGTACCCTGACCAGTGTGTTCGGTATGTTACCCCTGCTAGTCGCGCCGGGTGAGGGCAGTGTGATCTATCGCGGGCTGGCTGCGGTGATCGTCGGCGGCATGGCAGTCAGTACCCTATTTACCTTGATATTGTTGCCGGCGCTGCTGCAGACCGGGCGTGTGCCACTACCGCAATTTACCCGCCTGCGCCAAAGATTGGCTGTGAGGAGTTCCCAATGAGAAAGTTTTTAGTCGGGGCCGCCTTGTCCCTACTTATCGCCGAACCGGTTTTGGCTCAGGGCGGGGCAGTGGCAGTCACTGTCGATAGGGCGCAAACCCGTGAAGTGGTGCCGAGCCAATGGTCTGCCGGGGAGGTGGTGAGTCGTCGCGATATCCTGATTTCCTCTGAATTGGATGGCGTGCTGGAATTTGTCGCCGAGCCGGGCAGCCTAGTGAAAAAAGGCCAGCGCCTGGCACAGCTGGATGCTACGCACTGGCGCCTTCAATTACGTAACAGCGAGAGCCGGATAGCGCAATTACAGGCACGCCTCACTTATATGGATGCCCAGCTTCAGCGGTTGAGCAAGCTGGCGGAAACCAATAGTACTTCGCGCTCGGCGCTGGAGGAACAGCACGCCGAGCGCGAGGCAATGGCCCAGGATCTGCTGGCTGCGCAAATTGAAAGAGACAGGCGAGCTTACGAACTCTCCAAAACCAAAATTGATGCGCCTTTTGATACTTTGGTGGCGAGCCGTGAATTACAGGCAGGGGAGTATGTGCGCACTGGTTCCGAGTTATTGCGCGCCCTGGATATGTCGCAACTCGAAGTGGAAGCGGATATCCCGCTAGCCGCTCTGCCGTTGATTGCTGCTGGCGATACCATAGCCGTGCGTAGTGATGCGGTATCTCGCTCTGAAGGAGAGCGCACCAGCGACCAGGTTTTCACTGGCCAGGTGCGCCAGTTTGTACCCGTGGCCAGTGATAATTCGCGGCGGGTGAAGCTGATGGTGAAGTTACCGCAGAGCGCACCACAACAGTGGGACTGGATTGTAGGAATGCCGGTCCAGGTCGCTGTGCCCCTGGCCGAAGCCCGCGCGACCATGGTGGTGCCGCGGGACGCTCTGGTCCTGCGCAATGGCGATACCTTTGTCTTCCGTGTAGGTGAGGAGGATAAAGCGGAGCGCTTGTCGGTTCGTATTGGCAGCGGTGATGGAGAGTGGATTGCCGTTTACGGTGATCTCGGTAGTGGTGACCGGGTGATTGTGCGCGGTGCAGAGCGACTGCAGCCGGGGCAGGAAGTGAAGATACTTTCCGAGGTGGTACGTGATGAGGATGGCACCAGTATTCAGGGCGATAGCTGACCGGAATCGCGGTCATAGTTTCCATTAATTAAATTGGGGAACAGTATTCCATGACAATACACTTCTGCGACATTTACTTGCTCGTCGAGGTGCCTCATGCGTTTCCTGTTTGCGCTGCTGTTATTGACGATGACCTCAGCACCCTTGGCGGAGACGCAGGTGGAGCGCCTACCGGATGGGGCGCGCCTTATTGAAGCTAACGACGAGATCTATTTCTACGTAGACGGTTACTTCTATCGCCAGGGACCGGATGGTTATACACGTGTGGAGCCGCCATTGGGAGCTAAGGTGCCGGAGGTTCCCACAGGCACTTCTTTCTTCCTCGAGGGCAAGGACTATCGGGTTGCTGGCAATGGTACTTTCTTCCAGTTTGACCCGAAGGAAAGTCAGTACGTGGTGGTCACGCCACCGAGTAACTGGCGTAATTACAATCGAAACCCCCTGGCCCCTGAGGTAAAAATTTACCCTAGAGCCTACCCATCTCAACGAGCCTACCCACCGAAATACGAATCCACACGACGTGTCAGTCAGTTGCGCGGTTCCCGTTATTTACGTCGCTCGGACCAGGGCCTTGGCCGTCGCGAATTGTTTTGCCAAGCTAGAGCTGCCAACTTGGTGAGAAGGGCGCACCGGCCGGGCAAGGTGGCGAAGGGCAACTTGCGTGCCTACCGCAGGCAATATCGCAACTGTTTACGCGAGTATCGGAGCCGCCGTTTTTAATTCCATTTTGGAACAGAGCCGTGTGGGGGGCTTCGCTGCTCTCAGCTACACTGAGAAATATCCCCGAATGGGGGCTTCTCGCGTTTGTTTCTTCATGGATAGATGTATTCTATGACGGGTGCTGGCGGTTTCTTCCCCCTTCGTAAGACATGCATCAATTGCCGACCATTTCGTCTGTTTCTCCTATTGGTTTCCCTCTTATTTGTCGCGTTGGTTTCTATTGCGGCACATGGGCAATTGCCTGGTAGTCAACCTAAGGAATTCAAGCCGGAAATTCCTGATTTTGCCGATCCGTCAGCAGATTGGTGGACCGGATGGAGTAATGCCACGCCGGAGCAGCGCCGGGAGTGGCTGGAAGCTCTGCAAACTGCTTGGGCTGAGTGGGAAAAGGGGTTGCCGGAAGATGAGGAAGACCTAAAAAAAGGTGCGGATAAGATCACCCAGAGCCTGCAAGGGGTGGCGATTACCTGGAAAAAGCGTCAAGAGTACTTGAAAGTCGAGTTGATGCCAGAGGTGAAATTCCCTGAAGCTCCCACAGTACTTGATTGGGCGCGCGCGGATGGTGCGATCAGCCGCGGCCGGCGACGCTTGAGCGGAGTTCAGCTGGAGGCGCGCCAGTTGCGCGATACTCGCTCCCAGTCACTGGCCCAGTTACGCCAGCAAGTGATTGTACTAAGGGATGCTAAAAGTAAGGAGGAGGATGAGGCGGCGCAGGCACTATTATTGGCGCAGATCAATCACTTGAACATTATCGAACAGCTGGAAACTGTGAATGATTTTCGCAACACTTGGCAGGAAAAAATAGAGCTGGCGGAGAGTAAATTGCGGCGCATGCTCGATGACCTGCAATACAGCGAGGAGGATGCCAAGAAACTCGAAAAAGCTATCGGTGACACGGATAAAAAAATCGAGCGTATTGCCGCTACCCGCACCAGTATTCAAAGTACCACTGAGCCCTCCACCGATCCTGATACGAATATGAAAAAGGATCTTACCCTGATGCAGTTGGAGGTGGACCTGCTGGAAGAGCATTTGGGTAAGCGCAAGAGCGAATTGCTGCAATCTATTAACCGCGTGCTGGACCCTGAGGCTGAGGAGCGGCCGCTGATAGTCAGCCGTGAGCTGCTGGAGAGTGCCAATGCGGTGATTGAGGCCACTGCGCGGGAGCTGGCTATCCGCCAGCGCCAGGTAGTCGCTTGGCGAGGTGAGGATGAGAGCGAGGATCTCAGTCGCTGGTGGTCTTATTTCGAACGGATCGGTAGTGGCTTGGCGCGGGCCAACGACCTGGAGCAGGATATCCAGCGCTATGAAAAAGCACAGCTAGAGGTCTACCGGGAGCGGCAAGGGTGGTGGGCCACAGTGCGTGAGCGCTTGTCATTGACCGCCCGTCAGGCATACAGTCGCTGGCGTAAACTGGCGGATTACCAGCTGTTTACCATCGCACAAAACCCCATCACTTTGCGCTTGATTGCCAAGATGGTGTTTGTGTTGGTGTGTGCTTGGCTGCTATCAGTGCTGACCAGGGCTTTTCTGCATCGCCTGGTGCGCAGGGAACATGTTAGCGAATCCTCCATGTACAACCTGAGTCGGGTACTGCACTACACCTTTATAGCCGCTGCCCTGATCATCGTGTTGAGTATGTTGGGTCTGGACACTTCCAAGTTAGCGCTAGTGGCCGGTGCCCTCTCTGTGGGTATCGGTTTCGGTTTACAGGCGATTTTCTCTAATTTTATCTCTGGCTTGATCCTGCTGTTCGAGCGGCCACTCAAGGTGGGGGATCTGGTGGAGCTGGAGTCCGGTGTATTTGGCCGTATTCGCGATATCAATGTGCGCTCCACCCGCATCACCACTCGTGACAATGTGGATATCCTGGTACCCAATACCGAGTTTGTGGCTGGGCGGGTGATCAACCACACTCTGGATGACCCGGTGCGGCGCATCCACGTGTCTTTTGGAGTGTCTTACTCCTCCGACCCGGACCTAGTGCGTGAGGCTGCGCTGGAAGCTGCCGAACGAGTCAATATTACCCACACCGACTGGAAGCGCAAAACCGAGGTTTGGCTGATGGAGTTCGGTGATAACTCGCTGAATTTCAAGCTGGTTGTATGGGTAAACAGCAATATGGTCACTTCTCTGGGGGATTCCTACGCACTTTATAATCTGGAGTTGTTGCGGGAGTTTCGCGAAAAGGGCATTGAAGTACCTTTCCCACAGCGCGATGTGCATCTGCGTAGCTGGGATGTTCCGGCCATTATCAGTCGCGCCGCCAGGAAATAGCGCTAGCGCCAATTGTAGGGTATTGAGTTCCAGGGATTATGCGTAGTATTTTCAAGCGGCCGGTGTTGATATCGGCTCTTTCCCTTTTATTTTCTATTGCTGCGTTTTGCTACTGGGCGCTCGTGCAATAAAAACAAGGAAACGCCCGTGCTGATTATTCCGATCCAGAACAAGCCGGACTGGCGCCGTCCCCCGCTGATATGCTTCGCGCTGATTCTCGTGAATCTGTTGGTATTTGTATTTTATCAGGGAGGTGATGAAGCCCGCTGGCAGCAGGCGGAGGAGTACTATTTTGACAGCGAGTTGCCGGAATTGGAGGAGCAGCGTTTCCTCATGTACGTCAATGAAGTACACCCGGAATGGCGTTTGCAGATGGATGTGGAGGGCGAGGAGTTTGTCTACCGCGAGCTATTGTGGAATCCCGAGTTCCACCATTGGTTACTGCCCAAACTGGAGCAGGAGGGGCAGGCACAGTGGTTACAGCAACGCCAGCACTTTGCAAAACTGCGTGATCGCGTTAGCAGTATGGCTTTAGGGCTGACCCCGGCGGAACCCAAGCTTGCAGGAATGTTCGGCCATATGTTTCTGCACGGTAGTTGGGATCACTTGATTGGCAATATGGTATTCCTGTTGCTGTTTGGCCTGTCGGTGGAGTTGGCCCTGGGTGGGCTCTGGTTTGTTGCGCTCTACCTGCTCGGCGGCTTGGCCGCTGCCGGTTTACATATGCTGGTGGAATCGGGCAGCCATGTGCCTATGGTCGGCGCTTCCGGTGCCGTGTCGGCTATTATGGGCATGTTTGTGGCTATTTATGGTGTGCGGAGATTGCGCTTTTTTTACACCATCGGTTTTATGTTCGGGGAATTCAGTGCACCGGCACTGCTGGTATTGCCCCTGTGGCTGGGCAAGGAAATATTCGGCTATTTCTATGGAGATTCCGGCATCGCCTATTGGGCCCATACCGGAGGTTTACTTGCCGGCTTTGTACTCGCCTTGATGTTGATCTATTGGCGCCCACCTGTGCAGGCGATGCCGGAAGAAGAAGGGGAACTACCGTCACCGCAAAAAAGCGCTCTGGCCAGAATCGATCGTTTTCAAGAGGAGGGCAAACTGCTGGAAGCTGCCGAGGCTGCTGCGGTGGCGGTGCGTCAATACCCGGAATATTTGCCGCTGATACAGCGCCATATCGAATTAACTGCAATCAATCCAGACAGTGAAGCTTTCCACCGCGCTAACCTCGCTTTGTTTGCCCAGGCGGCTAATCCGAGTATTGATGCGCGTGTTTTGGTAACGGGATACCAGGGGTATTTGAAAGTCACCCAAAACCCCCGTGCTCTCACTGCCAAGGCCTGCCTGTTGCTGGCACGCCGCGCTGCCGAAGCTAAGAACTGGCCCTGGCTGGAGGAACTGCTGCAGAGACTGATTTCGCAGAGAGTGCAACACCCGCTGATACCCAAGCTGAGTATGACCCTGGTGAATTATTACCGGCGCGTCGGTGAGGAAGGCAGGGCGCGGGAAATGAAAGAATTAACACAGGCTTTGGAGATACAGGGACAGCCCTAACAGCTACGTTTTAAATTAGAAGAGAAGAGCACAATTTTTGGATCTCCAATAAAAGATGGAATAGGCAAGGGAGAGGCATGAGTAAATATATTCTTAAAAATGAAGAAATTCTGGAAATGGAAGGCGAAAAGAAGATGCACTTCCTCAATCCAAATGCGTTGCGCCGCAACAAATCCCTTGGGGATATGACCGGGATATCCGGTTTTGGCTTTCATATTATTGAAATAGAGCCGGGTTATGAATCGACAGAATTTCACTGCCATCAATTCGAGGATGAATGTGTCTATATCTTGCAAGGGCAGGCGCAAGTCCAAATCGGTGAAGAGGCTTACAAGGTATCGGAAGGAGACTTTATTGGCTATCCGGCAGGTGGGCTGCCCCATGTAATGAAAAATACCGGTACTGAGATCCTGCGCTGTATCGTTGTGGGCCAGCGCCTGGATCATGATGTGGCCGACTACCCTAATAAAAATAAGAGGATTTACCGCAATAAAGGGTTGCCTTGGGAGCTGGTAAATCACAGTGATATTGAATACCCGAGGTAAGCTGATCAGTTACTTGCCCCATGGCCACCAAAATCCGTGTTTACTATAACTCCGCCTGTCCAGTATGCAATGCGGGTATTAGTGCCCAAAAGAGAAAATCCAGCAGCTGTGAAGTAATTTGGGAAGACGTGCACCTGGATAATGCCAAGGCAGAAGAGCTCAATGTGGATCTGGAGCTTATACGCGAGCGCCTGCATGTGATTGATGCACGTGGGAACTTGTGTGTGGGCTATGAGGCTTTTATTGCAATTTGGGAGAACTCCCCTAGTGAGCGGTGGAAGGCGAAGCTGTCAAAAATATACGGACTGCGCTGGTGTCTCAATAAAACCTACAATGGATTTGCCCGGTGCCTTTACCTGTGGAACCGGGCTTTGAAACATTGGTGATGGCCAGCGGTAGCCCGAAGCGTTTTTCACTGAATCAGCTGGTTGCCTCTGCGTTGTTTAATACCTTCCATAGTGTGTCTATCTGGCTGCGAATCGGGCTCTCCGGGAATCTCTGTCGCACAAACTGTAGCAGTTTCCTGGCCAGGTCTTCGCGATTCATTCCCTCGATGTACACCTGGGCCAGTAGCAAATAGGCAGCGTCCAGCTGTGGATAGTTTTCCTTGTGCAGGTTATTCAAAAGCTGGGCTGCCAGCGAATATTTATGTTGCTGGTAAAGTACTTCGGCGAGGGCGTGGCGTAATTCCGGCTTTTTAATGGGCGGTATGGGCTTGGTGGCAAGATAAAGTTCTGCGGCCTTGTGGGGCCGGTTGATATGGACAAACTTTCCCAGTAGGTGGGGCCCAAGTTCCTGCAAGGCTTTTTTGTCCTGTGTCGCCAGCAGCAAACGATAGTAGCGTTCGTTGAGGGCCTCGTCATTAGGGTAACGGCGCAACCCATCTACCAGTGCTTGGCGTGCGGATTTGAAATCCGATTCCCGCACCAGTATTTGAGCTTCTGCCAGGGCTCGCGCACGGTTGAATTGCTCCTCTTCCATATAGGTATCATTTTCATCGGGCTCTGCCACGATACCTAGTTTCTGTTGCCGTGACAGACAGATGTAGCCCATCATGGCACTGGTCACCGTATAGAAGTATGCGGTGCAGGCGGCAATTACCGGGCCGATCGCCCAGGGGGGTAATTTACTCGCGGTGACTCCTACCAGGAAACTGGGTGCTGCCGAAGCGGCGGTAGTGGTGAGCCACAGCAACCAGTAGGGCCAGCCGATAATCAGAGTAAATTGCAGTAACTTAAGGGGATTGATTGCCGCACGTAGGCTGTGCTCCAACGCCAATACGATCATGGCTGCTGGCGCCAGCAGAGAAAGGACAAAGGCATAAACCTGTACAGCCCCTATGCCAAAACCCATCAGCTTGTAGCCCCCAAAAACGGCGATGAGTGACATGCCAATCACTTTCAGGAAAAGTAGCGCGCTGTTTCCGTCGAGGGCGTCGGTGAACTCGGGTGCTTCCAGCTGACCACTGGCCAAGCGTTCTATCACCAGGAGATTGTAGCGGGTGACCAGAGCGATAATGGCTATTAGGGCGATCAGTGCCAATATGCCCAACCCCGAGATTAAAAGGCTGGCTCCCGCGGCCAGGGCGATAACGATCAGTGGCCCCGGTTTCAGTGCATAAAGGAAATAGAAGAGTCCCATTTGCCAAAACGGTTTGGCACCATTACTGGCCCCTATATACTCCGCTGGCTTGCGGCATAACGGGCACTCCGGCCCCAGGCCCTGATAATTGGCACTTGAGCCGGGGATACATTCTCCACAGTATGTTCGGCGGCAAGGTTGGCACTGCCAGGATGCACTGACAGTGGAATGGTAGTGGCAGGATTCAGCCATGAAATTTCCCCACAGTGTCTTCCTTTTCTAAACGTGTATGGTTTTTCCTGGTGACAGTGTAATCGTCGCGCTCGTGGCGGCGCAATCGTCAAGTATTTTTGAAGTACTGTTAGAATGCTGAAAGTTTCCCGACAAAATTGGCACAAAAGTTTCAAAAAAAGGTGTTGTATGACAAAAGCTATGCGCGTTCAGTTGGTGGAAGGTATGGCCGGAGAACCCTGGGGAGAGTCTGCACTGCTCAGCTTTAATGGGAGCGATGCGTTGGTTCATATTGGTGCAGCCGCTGGGGCGCCATTGGTGGCGGCCCAGCGTGCGGCGCGCCGCCTGGATGGCATGGGAGTAAGAGAAGTTGTCCTAACTGGCGATAGTTGGGATATCGAATGTCGCTGGGCATTCTGGTTGGGCTATTTCAACCCCAAGACACCCAATAAGATTGATTGGGGCACCGAAGATGCCGAGGAACTGAAAGAACTAATGGCACGCGAGAACGCCGCTCGTTGGGTACGCGAAATCACTAATGGTACCCCGGATGATATCTCCCCCAGAGTGCTTGCAGAGAGTGCCGCAGAAATGTTGCAGAAGCTGGCCCCCCGAGCAGTGAGCTACCGCATTGTTGCTGGTGATGACCTGCTGCGTGAGGGTTTTGTGGGGATTCATAATGTTGGCCGTGGCAGCGTACGTGAACCGGTGATGTTGCAGGTGGACTACAACCCGTCAGATGACAAAAGTGCGCCCGTAGATACCTGCCTGGTGGGTAAAGGTATCACCTTTGATTCCGGTGGTTACAGCATCAAACCCTCAGGCAATATGGCCACGATGAAGTCTGACATGGGCGGAGCAGCTATGGTCACAGGTGGTCTTGCACTGGCGATTGCCCGAGGCTTGGACAAAAGGGTGAAACTTTATTTATGTTGTGCGGAAAATCTGATTTCCGGGCATGCCTTTAAACTTGGGGATATTATTAAATATAAAAACGATGTCACCGTCGAAGTATTAAATACCGATGCGGAAGGGCGCTTAGTACTGGCTGATGGCCTGATTGCTGCTTCGGAGGAAGAACCGCGCTGGCTGCTGGATGCCGCTACTTTGACTGGTGCAGCCAAGATGGCCGTGGGCCGCGATTTTAACTCTGTGTTCAGCTTTGAAGATGAGATGGCAGAAAAGGTACTGGATGCTGCTGCACAGGAAAATGAAAAAGCCTGGCGTTTGCCCCTGGAACGTTTCCACCTGGATCAGACGCCATCCAGCTTTGCAGATATATCCAACATAGGCGCAGATGGTAGTCCCGGAGCTTCCACCGCAGCGGCATTTCTTGCGCGCTTCGTGCCTAATGAGGGACGTAACTGGGTACATATGGATTTGTCCGGGTCATATCAACCGGCTGCCAATGACCTGTGGGCGACTGGAGCCAAAGGACACGGCATGCGTACTATCGCGCGCTTTTTGCTGGAAACTTAACCGTCACTGCAGTCAAAAACTACTGCAGAGCTGTTTACAAAGCGCACTCACTATTGAGTGCGTTTTTTTTGTCTCTATTTTTTCAGAGGCTCCCTAGTTTTCTCTTGGACAGGCACGGGTTGAATTGGTAATTCGGTAGCGGCTTTGCATGATACAAATAATTTAGAAACCTGAAAAACCTTTAGAAATTATTTTATACGTCTATATGAAAGGGTGAATCACATTAAAATCAAGTAATTGTTCTGGTTGAATATTGATCGGTAAGTTTATTTTTTGTTCAAAGTTGCGACGTGTTTTGGTAACATTGGCTTTTTAACACACATGCAATGATGCCAGATAAGTGATGACCAGCTAGTTCTCGAGGAGGCTGAAAGGGGATATGTAATGAATACTTCTGACGCGGCAGGCTCATGCGCTGACTCTAAGTTACGCTGCGCCAACTGCCAGACTGAGCTAATGGGTCCACATTGCTATGCTTGTGGCCAACCGGTCAAGGGGATGGTTCGACACTTCTCCAATGTGATTGGGGATCTTTTAAGCACATTATTAGCTTTGGACTCTCGTACTTGGCGTACTCTGCCATCTCTGTTATTCAAGCCGGGTTTTCTCTCTATAGAGTATTTTGCCGGGCGCCGGGTACGTTATGTAAGCCCTGTGCGTCTGTTTATCTTCTTGTGCCTTACTACCTTCCTCGTGATGCGCCTTAGTAGCGACTGGACAATTGATGTCAGTAAAGTCGAACTGGAGATGGCGCAAGTCAAAGATAATTTTAACAGTGAACAAAATGTAATTGTGGAAGGACCTGAGAGTTCGGAGCGCTCTACCACAAAGGGGATTGAAACGGGGCTCAACCAGGCGATTACCAACATTGATCAGGGATTCCTTCAAATTGTTAGCTTGCCAGTATCCTGGAGTGACTGGACTAACAAGGAAATTGCCAAGGCCCGTAAAAATATTAATCGGGTCTCTGAGGATCCAAATCGTTTCAAGAAAGCTTTTTTTAGTGCACTCCCCTCAACCTTGCTTGTTATGGTTCCCATATTCGCCATGATGCTTTGGGTTCTCTATGTATTTAAGCGTCGTTTATATATGGAACATTTGATAGTCACGCTCCATAGCCATGCGTTTATTTGTTTTTCCTTATTACTGGCAACCCTGATGATGGATGCCCAGGAATGGCTGAAAAATTTCAGGTGGATCGAAGTTGTTTTTTCATGGGGATTGATGTTTCTGGTTGGGTGGATTCCCATTTATTTGCTGATGATGCAAAAAAGAATCTACCAGCAAAGTTGGTTAATAACATTAATAAAATATACCTTTCTGGCAACCTCTTATCCTGTTCTACTAGCATTTTGTGCGGCAGTAACAGCTTTATATAGTCTCGCCGAATTGTAAATAAATAGGGGCTGTCTTTGAGGTTAGTGGAGTACCAGTAGTAGTGATAACCAATGTGCAAAAATCAGTGAGAGACTTCATAGTGAACTCCTTGCCGTGCGGCTGAGACAAGAGTACGTCATGCAGACTCAAAGACTGAATCTGAGAAGTTAGGGACGATTAAAGTGAATATAATTGGGGGAGTTCGAAGAGCGAACGTCCCGGAATTGGAGCAAAATTCACTCTGGAAAGGCGGCTAAAAGGGTGATTAGCCGTTGCTAAATTTAACGGGACAGGTAAATATTGATTACCTGGCAATCTTCCTTGTTGATCGTTGCAGTGGGTGAGCCGCCGATCTCGAGTTTTCTGGGGACTATGATATACATGCGCGGATAGCTTCGTACCAAGTAATCGTTTTTATTGGCGCTATGCCAGGGATATTCCGCTGTGATTGCAGCAACTCCTCTGACAAGGGCAATGCCATCGGAGCAAATATTCTGAGGAGCAGTAGCAGCCAGCAAGGAAGCAATTAATAGTGAGTTATACATTTATGAAATCTCTACAAGACAAGTTGAATTCCAGAAGGAGATCTCTGAATTTTTAGGTGAGTATAGCTCAACTGCCTCAATCGCTGTAGTCATAAAGTTAATTGATATTATTGTTCTGAAGTGGTAATTAAGCGCTATTCAATAGATCCCAGTGTATGGTGTTTGACGGCTTGAGTAAGAAATTTGAAAGGGTGCGATTCATCGCTGTGTTCAATAGTAATCATTTCGGGCCTATGGTCGTTTTTTGTAAGTAAAATTTATTCAATGGAGTTCTGGCGACCTTTCCAAGCTTACTTGTGCTATAGAGTTTTCACGAAACTGAAAAATCCTTTTGAGAACTTTCGCGCAAATAATAGTGCCAACGACCAATGCAAGCAAAAGTAGGTGGTAATGATAATCGCGGTAATCTTGATAAATTTCCATAAGAATATTGTTCCTTATACCCCCTTTTTACATTTTCAATTGTTTATTGACAGTAATGTTTTCTCTCTTAGCACTATAGATCAATATTTTGGTCCGTAATGATTGATGCCCTGTGATTCAGATGAATAACTATCTTTCTATTTGAAATATGTGTTCATAAACCGAGTATGCAGATAAAAGATATAGTGAAAATATAAGGTTTGTGCTACTGGGTCAGTAGAAAAGAATAGCCTGCACTCGGGACTCGCTGTGAATACATCCCGTAAGCTCGTAATCGGCATCCATGCCTCATACGGTCCCGTGTGCAGGGTATTCTTTTCTTCCCCCGTTTTAGTATCTAGGTGTTTTTCTTTTCTCTTGGAGATTTAGGATTGCTGGTAAACAGCACCCTAATCTTGAGAGTTAAAAAAGATTCTGTTGGTTCGACTTTAAAGCGAAGATTAGTATGCTTTTTATATGGATTGGTTAGTAACTGACCGAAGATAGGTTGTTTGAGATTCGATAGAAGGCCTTAAAAAGAGAGTTGGTGCCTATGTATTATTATCTGGGATAAAAATTCCCAATGCAATTGTCTGGTTGATGCTGAAATTGATTAGGAGTAAGTGATACATGTTTCCGATAAAAGTGATTGGATGTTTAGGCGTTAGTCACAATATTTCGCAGCTTGCTGATTAGTATTGTTAATACTTGTGTCTCAATGGTAAATACGAGTGTCACCTGCTTTAGATTGGTTGTAGGGCTAAGATCCATCCGTAGATTACCAGCGCTTTGACTGTTCTTTTTGTCTGTTTTTGTCGTAATTGCGTCCTATATGACACCGCTAAACCGTTAGAATACGGTCGTGGAGGAGACGCTATGCCTAAGAAAGTTGGATTTTTCATTGCCGATGGGTTCCAGGCACTGGATTTGTTCGGTCCACTGGATGCCTTTATGGAAGTCAATAGTTTTGTCAGTGATGCATATACCTGTAGCCTGATTGGTCTTGAGAGCGATCAGGTTAAAACGGCTCATGGCCAAATACTCTCTGTAGATTACGATATCCATCAGCTGCCCAAATTTGACTATCTGGTAATTTGCGGGGGCATAGGGATGCGTCAATTGGAATTGAGCTCCAAGCAACTCAATACGCTCAGACTAATCGCGGAAAGTGCTAGCAAGGTATTGAGTATTTGTACTGGAGCTTTTGTACTGGTAAAGGTTTTCCCCGAACAGAGCCACAGGGTTACCACCCACTGGCGGCACTGTCAGCAACTGGCACGAAAAGCGGCAAATTATCAGGTTGAGAAAGATCCGCTGTTTATTGAGAGCGACGGGATATGGTCCTCTGCCGGTATTTTGTCAGGAGTAGACCTTGCCTTGGAAATCATTCGCCAGGATCACGGAAATACTATAGCTGCGAGTGTTGCGAAAGAGCTGGTAGTCTATCTGCAGCGCCGAGGTGGTCAAGCCCAGTACTCAGATCTATTACAAGTACAGTCAAGTGATAGTATGCGTCTCAACCCGTTGTTGGAATGGTTGGCCGAAGATTACCAAAAGCCCATCACCGTTACGGATATGGCCGAGAGAATAGCTATCAGTGAGCGTCAGCTCACGCGCTTATTTAAGCGTCACCTGAACAGTACACCTAGCCATTATTTAAATCAAATACGCCTTAATCGGGCTAGAGATTTGATTACCTGTGAGACTTTGCAGCTGGAACAGGTAGCCTTACAGGTGGGCTTTTCTAATTATGATAGTTTCCGCCGGGCATTTCACAATCAGTTTGGGGTATCTCCCTCTTACTTCAATAGGAATCACGGATGAGCCCTAAACTATTTATGTCTTTATTTTTATGTCATTCTACAGCAAGGTTGCTTTTCTTGGTTTTTAAATTTAGGAACAGTGAGATACGGTCAAAGTAGATACGATTTAAAAAATGGGAAGCCTGCGGTATCGAATACCATGAATTTACCAATTAAGGATGGGGCTTGATGGATATTAATCCAGCTTCCCCTCACCATGCTTTTTGAAGTTGTTCAGTTTACTTTGCCTTGCCTTTGTGTTTCAGTATAGCGGGCTTCTTCAGTATCTACTTTTCTTTTGTCTGGCATTACAAATTCGATACGTTTAAACATTCTCAATGTTGGTGAACTAGCCTTCAATATCAAAGCCAGCCGAGCCATCCTTTGATTCCATACGGTAAGTAAATTTGCCAGCCACCTTTAATTCTGTAGTTGCTTCCGGGCAGCACCAATCGTCGGAGGCAAAATTCCATTGCTCAATATCTTCCGGTGTGGTCCAGAATGACCAGACTTCCTCTATGGGAGCCTTCACAGTTGTTTCAATTGCGATTTCCATACTTTTTCCAATTTTGACACCTTGTCAAATTTAAGGTTATGCAGAAAATTGTGGGGTTTGTATTACTTAATTTTGGAGAAGTAGAGTGACTTGGTAGCATTTGGCGGGAAAGTTTTTGGATATACCTCGCATCAGAGCTTAAGGGGTCAATAGCAAGGTTAAGGAGCCTCTGAAAGTCCCGCAGGAATATTACGGAATTATTTTGAGGCTCCTTAAGTTACCCTCTTATGAGGGTCAATTACCATTCCACACAGATTTTGCCAAAATGTGACCCGCTGGTTTGGTGCTCAAATGCCGCTGCCAATTCTTCCATGGCAAAAGTTTTATCAATCAGCGGATGAATTTGGTTGGCTTCCAGTGCCGCGACATAGTCCTGCTGATTACGGCGGCTACCAACAACCAAGCCCTGCAAACGGGCTTGCTTTGCCATTAACAGGGCTGTGGGAACCTCTCCCGACCGGCCGGTTAACACTCCGATCAAGGAGATATGGCCGCCAACTCTCACAGCGTGGATCGATTGCTCTAGCGTGCCAGGGCCTCCGAGCTCGATCACATGGTCTGCGCCTTTACCGTCAGTCAGCTCCAACACCTTGTCTGACCACTGTGCATAGGTTCGATAGTTGACCCCCTCGCTGGCACCCAGTTTCTTAGCGCGCTCTAGTTTCTCATCTGACGAGGAAGTGATAATGACTTTAGCCCCCAGCATATTAGCGATCTGTATTACAGCGATAGACACGCCGCCGGTTCCCAAGGTTAATATAGTGTCGCCGGGTTTTACTTTGCCATCTACCACCAGCGCCCGCCATGCGGTAAGACCGGCTGTAGTGATGGTTGCAGATTCTGCATGGGTCCAGCCTTTGGGGGCTAAGGTAAATGCGTTTTGATGCCGTACAACAAATTGGGCAGCCATGCCGTTGATACCATCGCCAGGCGTATTGGCGAAAGTGCCCACAGATGCGTCAGCGGAACCGGCTGGCCACTGTGGAAAAAAGCACGAAACCACGGAATCTCCAACCTTAAACTCGGTTACGCCTTCACCAATCGCCTCCACAGTACCGCCACCATCGGACATTAAAATTCGGCCGTCTTCCGTGGGAATACTACCGTTGGCAACCAGCAGGTCGTGAAAATTGAGTGAGGATGCACCAATACCAACTCGAATCTCTCCTGGTCCCGGCTCACCGGGGTCTGCGATATCGCTGACTAAGATATTGTTCAGTCCGCCGGGTGCTTTCAGCGTTAATGCTTTCACGAATTCTCTCCTTTAACTTTGAGTGCTGCTGTCACCAAGCCTTGTAACCAATCCTGGTGTCCATTGATCATAGGGTTGGGTTGAGCTTTTGCTAATTCAACAGCCGGTAAACCATTTTGTGTTTCTTGGGTGAGGATACGCACGCGGTCGCCAGATAAATCCTCAATTAACCAGGCGTGATGAACATCCAGGCGAGTATCTCCTTCACCAGCCCAGCCATGCCAAGCTACTCGTGCGGGCTGGCCTTTTACTGGGGTTACATGCTCTACACAACGCGCCTCAACCGGAAAACCGAAGGTCTCAAACGAAAACCGTGCACCTTCACTTAGTTCTGGCCCCTGCCCATCCTGGAATTGGACATTGGATGAGTTTGCATAGTAACTGGGCCACAGGGAAGGGGTATTCAATAACGGCCAAATATCTGCTGTAGTCAGTTCGGCAACTATTACTTCATTGGAGCAATAATTGTCGGTAAATCCCGGAACAAAGCCCTGGGGCCAAATGATTTCACTCATAGTGATTTCCTGAAATTCGTTGATAGCTCAGCAAGTCTTGGAGGCCTGTTCTGAAGCGTTGACTTGATCATAATAGCTTCCAGATATAAGTCTAATTCTATTTAATTATTTAAGTCATAATCTAAACTTATATCTAGTTGAAGTACCTAAATCCTGAGAGCATTGCTCTCAGAAGCTCAATGGTGGGCCAGTATTCTAAGGATGCATAGATATGGCTTTTTAATGGCGGGGCTGCACTTGAATCCACTGCTATAAATATTAGGATGTTATCCATTCCCAGGGGGCTAAGGCATAACTGATGGTGAATGCTAAGGATGGGAGTAAGTTGCTAATTACCCTGATAATTTTTTTGTCAATGGTCAGCTTTGTACATTCTGAAAGTTACGATACAGGCCAGGAGCGCGACTGGCTGTTGAATGCAAAAAATGAAAAGGAGCGCTTGATTTTATTACAAAACTATCTAGGTGGGTTTGGCGCTTCAATGTGGGAAGTAGGGGCCCGTTACAAGCATATCTACACTGCCCTACAGGATGAGAATTTTGAGCTGGCTATTTACCACTGGAAAAAAATAAAAATAGCCATTGAAAATGGCTACCTAAAACGCCCTGCACGCAAAGAAAATGCTGATGCAATTTTCCTTAACTCAGTTTATGGGGATGTGCTCAAGTCATTTGAGGTGAAGGATATCAAAAAAGCATGGCAGGGATTTTCCACAGGTCGCTCAGCGTGTATGGCATGCCATACAGCTGAGCGAATTCCCTGGATGAATGATCAACCGATGTTTCGAGATACGCAAGCACCGCTTTAGTATCAATTTTTTACTAAATTATTTTTACAGAGCAAAAATTGATACTATTTTTGCGTATACAAATAACTTTGAATTATTGCTCTATTAGTTAAACGCTATTCATAAAAATACCATTTGTTATCTCAGCGAAGGGTGAGATTCATAAATTTAACGTTATCTGCACCAGACAATAGGAATGCGTAAGCGGTCTTCATCTTAATGACATCCCTATAAATCCTGAAAAAATTGCACAATTTTTTGAGTTGGCTTTTTCCCTGTTAATTTGTACCGATAATATTAAAATCAGTGAAAATGTAGAATCTTAAGGTATTTTTTGATTTTCAGACGGTAGTGTAAGTATTTATCTATATCCATATCTATTCACACAATGGGCGCACCTCAAGCGTGCAAACTTACAAGTCGACGTATGTTGTAAATCAAATTCATCATGCCAACCTTTCTTGTGTCCATGGCTGCGGTAACCCATCGCTTCCAACATGATCTCACTCATTTCACTGTAGTAGGCACCGTCTGCCCAACCATCCTGGGAGCTATTGTCACCAAGCAGTTGATGGAGCATCTGCGAGTCATACACCTCAACGGAGGTAATATCGTAATCTCGGATAAGATTATGCTCGTTGTCCACTCAGGCGTGACTCGTGTATTCGTAGTGGATCTCGTTGTTCTGCTTAGTCCAACGAGCATCAAGATCCTTCTGGTGTCTGGTATCTTAATTTTTCTCGATTCGTTTCGGAATCTTATCTGCCTTGATTTACTCGTCCTCTTCGCGGCTATTACGCTGTTTCGGCGCACTGATTAAGTTGGCATCAACTATTTGTCCTTTTGAGCTTTACGCCCTTGCGCCTCAAGCTGCAAATTGAAATCCAGAAAGACGGGTTTCATGAGCCGGCGTTCACCAGTTTTTCGTGAAACAACCACCTAGTGGTCCATGCGGAAAGTAATGTAACTAATGGAGAATTGTCCGTATAATGTATCTTCTATGCGTACACCTAAACCTTTTCAAGTTTCTGATAATGAAGCGTCCATTCTGAACGA